>JALTFF010000016.1 GCA_027007465.1 bacterium
GTATCATAAAGCCGTTTGTTACCATACATAACGGCATCTTTTAAGGTAAAATCCTCAAAGGCATACTGATTTTGACTAAGAGTTCCTACTCTAAGTCCATTTTGAACAGATATATTGCCATTAGTTGGTTGTATCTGCTTTGATAAAATCTTCATAAGCGTTGTCTTGCCAGCACCATTTGCACCAATCAAACCATATCTTTTTGCAACATCAAATTTTAAATTTATATTTTCAAAGAGCACTCTCTCACCATATCTCATCGTCAAATTATTTACTTCTACCATTTTTACACTAATCCTATAATTTTTGTGCGATTATACCATAATGAAATAATTTCTTTACATAATTTATAAAAAATTTTATTTTTGGAAAGACAAAAATTAGATATATTATATATATCTCCTAAAAAAAAAAAAAAAATAATAATTGGCAAAATTATAAATAATTTGTTTATTTTTATCATAATTAGTAATATGTATGATTAAGCGCAATAAACACTCTTTTTTTAATAGGCGCGCTAAAAATATTTTGACATCAGGATTCTGAAGAACTTGTTTAATTTTTAATTAAATTTTTTAATTTCTTTTTTTATGGCTTAAGGCAATGCTTTTAAAATCCTTTTTTAATTCATTGTTAAATTTGTTTAATATTTTCAATAGATCATTGGCTTCTTTTTGCATTTCTGTCCTTTTACTTGATAAAGATTTAAGAGATTTAACTGATTTTTTATAACATTTATAAATTAAATCATAATATTTTGGCAAATCTTCCTTAATCATATTTTTATATTTTCTATCTTTTTCATCTTTCCAATTTTGATATTCATAATAAATATGCCATACTTTTGATGGCAACATATTATGATACCAAGAAATTACTTCAATTTCATCTTTAATATCATCAATACCAATTTCAATATTATATTCTTGTAAAAAATTATAATATTTTTTATAGAAATTTTCTAAAAATTTATGCGTTTTATTAAAATACTCTTGAGAAATTTTTATAGCTAATTTATTTTCAAAATCAAAACTTCTTGGTTTTTCAAATCTAAGCCCTTGTTTTCTTAATTCTCTAATATCTATTTTATTTTCTTTTAATTTTTTATTTAATATTACTTGAGTTTCTCTAAATTCATTTAGTATATCTCTCATTATTATATCTGGATCATCTGGGTCCTCTCCGTACAACTGGTGTTGAGATCTTCTAGCTTGCTCTTTATAATAAAGATAGCATTCATCTTTATGAGGGCATCTTTCGCACCATCTGTCACAATAATTATAGATTCCTGGAATAAATCTTTTCTTTTTATGGGTATTATTTTTTGATTTTTTTGTTATATTTTTGTTTTGCATAAGTATATTTTAGATTATATTTTTAATATTATCAACTTTGTCAATTTTTTCCCAACTAAAACCACTACTTTCTCTTCCAAAATGGCCATAACAAGCTGTTTTTCTATAGATTGGTTCTAAAAGATTTAATTGCTTTATTATACCACCTGGGCTTAAATCAAAAATTTTTAAAATAATTTTCAATATTTTTTCTTCTGAAATTTTATTTGTTTTAAATGTGTCTATTGTCACTTCTGTTGGTTTTGATCCTCCAATTACATAGGATAATCTTACTAAACATTTTTCAGCCAAGCCAGCTGCAACAATATTTTTTGCAACATATCGTGCCATATAAGCTCCACTTCTATCAACTTTTGTTGGATCTTTCCCACTAAAACTTCCACCTCCAACTGGAGTTATTCCTCCATAAGAATCAACTATAATTTTTCTTCCAGTCATTCCAGTGTCTGAAACAGGCCCTCCAATAACAAATCTTCCAGTGTTATTTACATAGATTTTTGTTTCTTTATCTAAAAAATTTTTACAAATTGGCTTAATTACTTTTTCAAAAATATCTTTTTTAATTTGATTTAAAGAAATTCCAGGATTATGCTGCGCGCTTATTACTACTGAATCTAATCTTTTAGCAATTCCATTTTCATATTGAACAGTCACTTGACTTTTTCCATCTGGTCTTAAATAATTTATAATTTTCTTTTTTCTAACTTCTGCTAATCTTTTAGCTAATTTGTGCGCTAACATTATAGGTAATGGCATTAATTCAGATGTTTCTTGACAAGCATATCCTATCATTATTCCTTGATCTCCACTTCCTTGGTTTTTACTTCCTGTCTTCCCTACTCCAATTGCAATATCTGGCGATTGTTTGTTAATTGCATTAAAAACACCTACACTGCGATAATCAAATCCGTATTCTATTTTATCATATCCGACTTGCTTTATTACTTGTCTAGCTAAATTATTAACATCTGACCAAGCTTTAGTTGTAATTTCTCCTCCAATTATTATATAACCATTTCCTACCATTGTTTCACAAGCTACCCTTGCATATTTATCTTTTTTTAACACATCATCTAAAACAGCGTCAGAAATTTGGTCTGCTAATTTATCTGGATGACCTTCTGTGACAGATTCTGATGTAAAAAATGTTTTTTTCATAAATTTTTATTTAATAATTTTTTTAATATTAGCTCCGATTTTTTTTAATCTTTTGTCAATTTCTTCATAACCCCTTTCTATTTGATAAATATTTTCAATTTCAGTAGTTCCTTGCGCAATTAAACCAGCGATTAACATTGCGATTCCAGCTCGCAAATCAGGGCTAGTTAATTTTCTGCCAAAAAGTTTTGTTGGTCCATTAACTAAAACACGATGAGGATCGCACATTGTAATATTAGCTCCCATTTGCATTAACATATCAACATAAACAAGCCTACGATCATAAATTGTTTCATGGATTAGAGCCTGTCCTATAGCTTGTGTCATTAAAACAGTATATGGAGATTGTAGATCTGTTGGAAATCCAGGATATTCATGGGTTTTAATAGAATATGATTTTATTGGACGATTTTTTTCTATTTTAAGCCAATTATCACCTAATTGATATTTTACTCCAATTTTGTTGAAAATATTTAACAAAACACGAATATGATTAGGTTGACAATTTGTTATTCTTAATTGACTATTTGTAGCAACTGCCATAATCGCAAAAGTTCCTGTTTCAATCCTGTCTGGCATTATATTAAATTCTCCAGCTGATATTTTTTTAACTCCTTTAATCTTAATAGTTGAAGTTCCTGCTCCACTTATTTTAGCTCCACATTTATTTAGATAATCAGCCAAAGCTGATATTTCTGGTTCAATAGCGCAGTTTCTAAGAGTAGTTGTTCCTTGCGCTAAAACAGCTGTCATCATTAAACTTTCAGTTCCAGTAACGCTTATCTTAGTGAAAAAGTAATCACAAGCTTTTAATTTTTTTGCCTTAAGATGGTAAAAATTATCTTTTATTTCTAATTCAGCTCCAAATTTAGTAAATCCATCAAGAAATAAATCAATTGGCCTTGCTCCAGCGCCAATCACACATCCGCCTGGATGAGGAAATTTTACTTCACCTGTCATAGCTAATATAGGACCAGCAAATATTATTGAAGCTCTAAATTTATTAGCTATATTCTGATTAAGTTCAGTTTTTATTATTTTAGGAGTTTGGATTTGGCAGACTTTGTCTTTAAATTCAATTTTAGCGCCTAAATCTTTTAACAAAGCTAAAGAATGTTTGATGTCTTTAATTTTAGGCAAATTATAAATTGTAATTTTTTTATTAGACAGCAAGGAGGCAGGTAAAATTTTTAAAGCAGCATTTTTAGAACCTTTTACAGAAATCTCGCCAGACAATTCAGCTGGACCTTTTATAATAAATTTACGCATAATTTTTCAAAATGATTTAAAACAAAAAAAATATAAAACGCAATTAGCAAAACCAGCTTTTTAAGCTACTATATTCTATTTATATGTAAAATTCAGTGTAAATTAGTTGTATGATGTTAAGATAATTATACTCTACAGCCTAATATTTGTCAAAAAAAATATAATATGGTAATATATTTTTATGGAAAAAAAACAAGAACAAATTGAAGATATTCAAAGAGAAAAAAATTATAAATTTGTTAATAAATTTTTTACTTTTACGCTAATAATTGTTTTAATGTCAGCTAGTTTTGTTTTAGGTTTTTTAACATCTAAAGGTGTAAACATTTC
This sequence comes from bacterium, assembly GCA_027007465.1. Classification (GTDB taxonomy): domain Bacteria; phylum Patescibacteriota; class Patescibacteriia; order Patescibacteriales; family JALTFF01; genus JALTFF01. The sequence goes on from JALTFF010000016.1 coordinate 4,113, forward strand.
CTTAGAAGACAAATTAAATCAAAATTCTGTTGGAAATACTGGCAAAGAGTTAATTTTTAAGTTTGGCGATAAAAAACCTCAAGATTATATAAAAGATAAAAATATTAACTTTAATATTTTTTGGGATACTTGGGAATTTATAAAAACAAACTATGTTGACAATAAAAGCATAACAGATAAACAACTTTTTTATGGAGCAATGCAAGGTATGCTGTCTAGCCTTAAAGATCCTTATAGTATATTTATGGAACCTAAAACAGCTAAAGAGTTTCAACAAAGCTTAAATGGAAGTTTTGAGGGCATTGGAGCTGAGATAGGTATTAAAAAAGATATTTTAACTATTATTTCTCCATTATCTGGTATGCCAGCTGAAAAAGCTGGGCTAAGAGCTGGAGACAAAATATTAGCTATAAATGGTAAATCAACAGCTGGTATTTACTTATATGAAGCTGTAAGAAAAATTAGAGGCAAAAAAGGCACTAAAGTAACTTTGACAATTATGAGAAATGGTATGAAAAAGGCTAAAGATGTTACTATTACAAGAGGCACAATTATAGTTAAAAGCGTTAATTGGAAAATAATAAAAAATAATATAGCTTATATAAAAATTAGTGATTTTGTGGGTGATGCTTCAAATAAAAATAGCACTAAAGAATTATTTGATAAGGCAGCTAAAGAAATCATTAAAAACAAAAAAATTAAAGGTATTATATTAGATTTAAGAAATAATCCAGGAGGTTATTTAGATACTGCTGTATCTGTTGCTAGTCATTGGATTAAAAGCGGTGTTATTGTCCAAGAAAAGTTTAATAATAACAAAATAAATAATCATTATGCAATAGGCAATGCAGAATTGAACAGATATAAAACAGTAGTTTTAGTTAATCAAGGAAGCGCTTCTGCATCAGAAATTGTCTCAGGCGCTTTGCAAGATTATGGCTTAGCAGAAATTGTCGGTAATAAAACATTTGGCAAAGGATGTGTGCAAACATTACAGAAATTAAGTGATGGGTCTTATTTAAAATTAACAGTAGCAGAATGGTTTACTCCTAGGGGGAGAAATATAAATAAGGAAGGAATTATACCAGATATAAAAGTTGATTTAACAGAAAAAGATTATAATAATAATAAAGATCCACAATTAGACAAAGCAATAAATATATTGGAAAAATAAGTGAGCATCAGAGTTTATGCATTATTGCTACTTATAAAATTAAATCAATAAATCTTTTATTAGGAAAAGCAGTAATACTCTGTAAAAAGTGATAGTTTAATTATAATAATAAATCAAACTATATGAAAATTATTCTTATTAAACAAGTAAAAAAATTAGGAAACAAAGGCGATATAATAGATGTTGCAACTGGTTATGCAATAAATTTTTTAATTCCTCAAAAATTAGCTGTCTTATATAATGAAAATATTCAAAAAGAATTTATATCAAAACAAAAGAAACAACAAACAGATAAGGAAAAAAATATTAAAAATAGAGAAAAGTTAGCTGAAAGAATAAACAAAAAAACATTTGAATTTAAAGTAAAAGCTGATAAAAAAGGCACTCTTTATGCTGGAATTACAAAAAAAGATATTCTAACTTTATTAAAAAAGCAAAATTATACATTTCAAGAAAAAGAAATTATTTTAGAAAAAACGATTAAGAAGACTGGCGGCTATAATATAAAGTTGAAATTAGGAAACAAGGTAGCAAAAATAAAAATTAAAATAATGGCTTTATAAATTTTTTAAAATTATAGAATATTTTTTTAAGTAAAATTATATTTTATAGTTTAAAATGAAAAATATGGCAGAAGAAAAAAAATCAACTAAATTTATTTTTGTTATTGGAGGAGTAATGTCTGGAGTTGGAAAAGGCGTTGCTTGTTCTTCAATTGGAAAAATTTTGCAAAGCAAGGGGTATAGAGTGAGTATTATAAAAGCTGATCCATATATAAATGTTGATGCAGGCACAATGAATCCTATTGAGCATGGAGAAGTTTTTGTCACAGAAGACGGTGATGAGACAGATCAAGATATTGGTAATTATGAGAGATTTTTAGGTAAAAATATCTATAAAGAAAACTATATGACGACTGGAAGGGTTTATCAATCAGTTATTCAAAGAGAAAGAAATTTAGAATATAAAGGTAAGTGTGTTGAAGTAGTTCCGCATATTCCAGAAGAAATTATTAGAAGAATTAAATTAGCTGTTAAAAAGACAAAAGCAGAAATAATGATTATAGAAATTGGAGGAACAATTGGTGAATATCAAAATTTGCTTTTTTTAGAAGCTGCTAGAATGATGCATTTAAAAAATCCTAAAGACGTAATATTTATTGTTGTTTCTTATCTGCCAATACCTCAAAAAATTGGCGAAATGAAGACAAAACCAACTCAACATGCTATAAGATCATTAAATACAGCTGGAATTCAGCCAGATTTTATTATTGCCCGTTCTTCTCGCAATATTGATGAACCTAGGAGAGAAAAAATAGCCACTTTTTGTAATGTTGAAAAAGAAAATGTTATCAATGCCCCTGATGTAGATTCAATTTATGAAGTTCCATTAAATTTTGAAAAAGATAATTTAGGCAATAGAATACTTAAAAAATTTAACTTAAAAGAAAAAGAAAATGATTTAAAAGATTGGAGGGAGTTGGTTAATGTAATTAAAAATGTTCAAGAAACAGTTAAAATTGGCATTGTTGGGAAATATTTTGGAAGTGGAGATTTTACTTTAGCTGATTCTTATATTTCAGTTATAGAAGCGATTAAGCATGGAGCTTGGGCAAATAAAGTTAAACCAATTATGAAGTGGATAAATTCTAGCGAGTATGAAAAAGATGAAAATAAATTAAGAGAATTGTCTGATTTAGATGGAATTATAGTTCCACAAGGATGGGGTTCTCGTGGAAGCGAAGGTAAGATTGCTGCTATTAAATATTGCAGAGAAAATAAAATACCTTATCTTGGGCTTTGCTATGGAATGCAGATGGCAGTAATAGAATTTGCTCGAGATGTTTGTAAAATGAAAAATGCTAATAGTGAAGAGATAGATCCTAATACTCCTTATCCAGTAATTCATATTATGCCTGGTCAAAAAGAATATTTAGCTAAGAAACAATATGGCGGAACAATTCGCTTAGGAGCATGGCCTTGTAAATTAAAATTAAATAGTAAGGTAAGAAAAATTTATAACAATAAAAATATAGTCCTTGAGAGACATCGCCATCGTTATGAATTTAACAATAAATATAGAGAAAAATTTGAAAAATGTGGTATGTCTATTAGCGGGACATCTCCTGATAATAAATTAGTTGAAGTAATTGAAATAGATGATCATCCATTTTTTGTTGGTTGTCAATTTCATCCAGAATATAAATCAAGGCCTCTTAATCCGCATCCATTATTTAAAGCATTTGCTAAGGCAGCGAAAAATAGGCATCAGTCTGATTTATGATTTAACTGTCTTATTTTGCTCCTGGCTTAGTCTTAAATGGAATTACATTTACAATTTTTGTTTTTTTCAACTGTCCATTAAATTTTTTCAATTTTCTTGTTGTAAATTTAATTACTCCATTAGCAACAGCAAAAAGAGTATCATCTCCTCCTTTTTTAACATTAATACCTGGATGAAATTTTGTTCCTCTTTGGCGTATTATGATAGAGCCAACTTTAGTGATTTGTCCATCAAATAATTTTACACCTAATCTTTTTGAAATTGAATCGCGGCCTAATGTAGTAGAACCGCCAGCTTTTCTATGAGCCATAAAATTTATATAATTTATAAGATAAAATCATCATAGCAAGTCAAATATAAAATGTCAAGAAAATAAACATACTTTTTAAATGTCATCTATCTAATTGATGAACTAAAAACATATTATTTTGATATCAGGAAGAATTCTTTAGACAGATTTTTCTATGAGATAGACTAAGGAGATTAACTATTTTAGGATTTAAAATGAGCCTTAGCTTTTTTTGAAGAAAAATAAACTTATATGTAAAAACTATTAAAGGAAATAATAAAGGAATAAAATATGATAAATAAATTTAGGAATAATCGTATTTTTATTAAATTTCCAATTACTAAACAGTTTACTAAATTTTTAATTATAGGATGTTATAGCTTAATCATTGATTTTACTGTTTATATTTTTTTAACTAGAACTTTTCATTTCTGGTCTAAACATTATCTGCTTGCAAATTTTATTAGTTTTTTATCTGCTAATTATTGGAGCTTTTATTCAAATAGGAGATGGACTTTTAAGGCTCAAAATGTTAAAATAATAAAACAGTATTTAAAGTTCTTATCTGTCACTTTTACTGGATTAATTTTAACAGAACTACTTTTATATATCTTTGTAAAATATTTTGGATTATTTGATATTTTTGCAAAAATAATAATAGCTGCAATAATAGCTATTTGGAACTTTAGCGCGCATAAATTATGGACATTTAATTATGTTTAATATTCAACAAAAATTTTTTGGTTTAGATATATCAGACTTTTCAATAAAAATAGTCCAATTAAAAAAAACTAAAGAAAAGTTTGATATCTCAGCCTGCGATCAAATAGATTTAAAGCCAGGTATAATTGATAATGGCGTTATTAAAGATGAAGAAAAAGTTAAAGAAAAGATAAAAAAACTAATCAATAACTGCCGTTTTGGAAAAATTACCTCAGATAATGTAGTAGCTTGCTTGCCAGAGACAAAAACTTTTATAAAGCTTATAGAAATTGAAAATAGTAATGAGAAGGACATAGATAGTCATGATTCTCTAAATTCTATAATAATAAAAGAAGCTGAAAAACACATACCATTGCCTATTCAAGAATCATATATTGATTGGCAAATAATTGAGAAAGATAAAGATGCTTTAACAGTTTTAATAGGAGCAGCTTATAAAAAAATAACTGAACAATATGCTAAGATTTTAGCTGATTTAAATTTAACAATATTAGCTTTAGAAATTGAAGAAGTAGCCATTGCTAGAGCAATTTTGCCAGAAGAAAGAATGCCTAATCCAGAAAAAAACCAAGGGACAAAAGTTATATTAGACATTGGAGCTTCACGAAGTAGTTTTACTGCTTATGATACAAATACTATTTTATTTACAATTAGTTTGCCAATTTCTGGGAAAAAAATGACAGAAAGTATAGCTAAATCTTTAAATATAAGTTATGATGAAGCAGAAAAGAAAAAAATTAAATGCAATCTCAACTCTAAATCTAAAAGAAATATTAAAGCAAGAAGTGTTATTATTAAAATTTTATCAGAATTTGCAAATTATGTGAAAAAAGCAATTATTTTCCATAATAATCATTTTTACGATCATGATCCAATAAATCAGATTCTATTAACTGGTGGAATGTCAAATATGCCTGGAATAGCTTCTTTATTAGCTGAAAAATTAAACAATCAAGTTGATATTGCAAATAGTTTAAATAGTATTAATAAAACAGAAAAAATAATTGATAATTATTCAAAAAATTACGATCAGTCAGCTTCTTTTACAACAGCTATTGGATTAGCTCTAAGAAATTATATTATAGAAGAATAAAATAATATGATTACTCTTAATTTAATTCCTACACAATATGAGGAAAAAACTAAATTAACTAAAGTTTATTTAGTAATTAAGGATATATTACTTATATTTCTTGTATTTGTGATATTTATTACAATATCTTTTTTATTTGCAAAGTTAATTCTTAAGAATAATTATGATGATTTAATTATTGAAAACACTTTAGTTAATTTAAATCATAAAAAGTTTTACTCTCAAATAAAAAAGATAAACAGTGAGTTAAATGATATTTATCAGACTCAAAATAGTTTTTATCCATATTCTAAAATTTTCTTAGCTTTAAATGATTGTATGCCGCATAATATTTTTCTTACAAATTTAAAAATAACCTCAGGATTAGGAAAAGATAAAAAAAGATTAATTAATATTAAAATTACTGGGAAAGCAAAAACAAGGGATGATTTATTAAAGTTAAAGAATAATCTTGAAAAAAATGAATTATTCTATAATATTAACTTTCCTTTTAAGAATTTATTAAAACCTAAGAATATTAATTTTCAAATAAGTTTTAATACTAAATAAATGCAGTTTAAAAATATTAAAAATAAAATAATAGCAAATATCTCCATAATACTATCTGTAATCCTGCTAATTATCTTTTTTGTTTTAATTCCAACAATAAAAAGCATTAAAATGATGAATAAACAGATTGAAAGTCAGAAAATTGAATTAGAAAAAAAATATAAATTTGGTCAAAGTTTTAAATCAGTTAAAAAAAATACAGATAAAGCTCTTTTATTGTTAAAAAAATTTGATAACTATTATATAAGCAAGAACAGAAGTTTAGAGCTTATTACTTATTTAGAATCTCTGGCTAATAAATATAATTTAGAACAAACCATTAATTTAAATTTAAATAATCTAAAAAAAATAGATAAAAGTAATTCGCAAATATCTATTTTGCCGTTTGAATTATATATTAAAGGAAGATATCCTGATCTAATAGAATTTATTTATGAATTAGAAAAATCAAAATATTCTATAAATATCAATTCTTTATTCTTTAATCAAGATTTTGGAGAAGATAATAAAAGGGGAGGCGTTAATATGTTATTAAGAGCAAACACTTTTTTCAAATAAATTATAATTATTAATTTTGAAAATATTATTATGAAAATAAATTTATATAAATTATCAAAATTCCTAAAATATATTATTTTTTTAATTATCGTGATTTGTTTAATAACTATTGGAGGAGTGTTATATTATTTATATAATAATCTTTATAAGACAATGAGTTACTCTAAAAAAATAACAATTTTACAAAATAAAGTAGCTAAAGAAACAATTAATCTTGGGCTGGTTAAGAAAATTGAAGAAAAATATCAAGAAAAAAATAATATCCCTATAGTCCCAACTGATTTAAAAGATATATTTTCTAATTCATTTGAAAAAAAGTCAACTTCAACTATCTCAACTACAACTAAATAATATGCAAGAATATTTAACTCAAATAGCAAATATTTTTAATTTGAACTATTTATTGATTAAAAAAGATAAACTAATCAGGATAATCTCAATTATTTTTTTAGGAATAAATTTATCAATATGGTTATTAGCTTATCTGCTTTTTTATTATCTAAAAGTTGAAAAAGAGATTACGCTTCACTATAATATTTATTTTGGCATTGATTTAATAGGAAGCAAGTGGCAACTTTTTTATTTGCCAATAGCTGGGATTATTATAATAATCCTTAATGCTTTAATAGCTTTGTTAATTTATAATAAGAATCAATTTATGATAAAAATTTTAGCTGTATCAACTTTATTGGCTCAATTATTTATTTTATTATCAATAATATCAATAGCTTATATAAATTTATACTAGTTTTTTATGGAAAATTTTTATTTAATAAAAATACTTCTTCTCTCATCTTTAGCTTCTATTTTTACAATACTTTGGACGCCTATTTTAACTAAATTTTTATATAAATATAAGTTAGGGAAAAAAATCAGAGATGATGGAACAACGCCTATTTATACTTCAATGCATAAATATAAATCTGGCACACCAACAATGGGTGGAATATTAATCTGGATGACTACTTTAATTTTTGCTTTTCTTTTTTATTATCTATCAAAATTTTCATCATTTGACATATTTAAACAGCTTAATTTCTTAAGCCGTTCTCAAACATGGTTGCCATTAGCTTTTTTAATAAGCACAGCTATTATTGGTCTTATTGATGATATTATGGGAGTAAAGGAAATTGGATATAAAAAGAGGGGGATAAAATTTTTAGATAAATTAGCTATTTATACAATCATTGGACTTGTTGGTGCTACTTGGTTTTATTATAAATTAGGTTGGGATCTTCTTCATATTCCTTTTTTAGGCAATTTTCAAATTGGAATTTTATATATTCCGATTTTTATTTCTGTGGTTATTGGAACAGCTTTTGCTGTTAATCAAACAGATGGATTGGACGGTTTAGCAGGTGGTTCTCTTTTAACAGCTTTTGTATCTTATATAATTATATCTTTTGCGCTTGGAAAATATGATCTAGCAGCTTTTTGTAGTATAATTTCTGGAGCTTTAATGGCTTTTCTGTGGTTTAATATAAAACCAGCAAGATTTATTATGGGAGATACAGGCGCTTTTTCATTAGGTTCTACATTAGCAATTATTGCATTGCTTACAAATACTATATTCATCTTACCATTCATTGGATTTATTTTTGTTATTGAAGCATTATCAACAATTATTCAAATTGGCTCTAAAAAATTAAGAAAAGGAAAGAAGGTTTTTATTAGCTCTCCAATACATCATCATCTTGAGGCAAAAGGATGGACAGAATCAAA
>JALTFF010000017.1 GCA_027007465.1 bacterium
ATGGGCTTATATCAGAAACAAAAGAAAACATAGTTGCCTAAGGAGGAGGTGAAGTAATCCTATTAACTGATGGTTAAGGAGAGAGAAGGAAAAGGGAAGTGGGAAGAATTGACTTGACAAGGGGGGGCGGTACACATGAAAAAGAAAGTTTCAATAGTTGTGCCTTGTTATAATGAAGAAGATAACATAGAGGAGTTTTATTGTAGACTATCAGATACGATCTCAAAAGTGAAATCTGATTTTGATTGGGAGCTGATTTTTGTAGATGATGGTAGTAGGGATAATACTCTACAAAAAATACTTGATTTGTATAATAAAGATAAAAGAATTAAAATTATAGAATTTTCAAGAAATTTTGGGAAGGAAATAGCTTTAACAGCTGGTTTAGATTATGCAACGGGTGATGTAGTTATACCCATTGATGCAGATTTACAAGATCCACCTGAGGTTATATTAAGACTTTTGGAAAAATGTCAAGAAGGTTTTGATATCGTAAATGCTAAAAGAGCAACAAGAACTGGCGATAGTTTATTGAAAAAGTTCTTTGCAGCTTTGTTTTACAAAACCATAAATATCTTATCTGATATTGAAATACCCTCTAACGTTGGAGATTTTAGACTTATTTCAAGGGATGCTTTGGAAGCTTTGAAGAAACTAAAAGAAAGAAGAAGATTTATGAAAGGGCTGTTTGCTTGGATTGGTTTTAAATCCACTTACATTACATATAATCATGAACCACGATTTAAAGGAAAAAGCCACTGGAATTTTATGAAGCTTGTGAACCTTGCCCTAGAAGGCATAACTTCTTTTAGTATTAAACCCTTAAAAATTGCTACTTATATGGGTTTGCTCATATCTTCGTTATCTTTTATTTATGTTCTTTATATAATAATTAAAACGTTGATTTACGGAAACCCTGTCAAAGGTTATCCATCGCTTATTGTAGTAATTTTGTTTCTTGGGGGAGTACAGCTTATATCTTTAGGTATTTTGGGTGAATATATAGGAAGAATTTATGAAGAAGTAAAACAGAGACCATTATATATCGTAAAAAATTATTACAATGATAATAGAGCAAATCAAGGAAAACATTACAGATAAACATTTTTATAAGTACTTGGGCATAGGCGTAGTTAATACGATAGTTGGATATAGCATAATTTTTAGTCTAATGTATATTGGGCTTAATGCGTTTATGAGCAATTTTACCGGATATTTGATTGGTATAACGGTTTCTTATTACTTGAATAAAAAATTTAATTTTAAATCTAATAAACCTCATAAAGAAGTGTTTCCAAAGTTTTTCTTATCCCTATTTGTAGCTTATCTTTCAAATTTAGGAGTACTTGCTGTATCAATAAAGCTATTAATGATTGATAAATACATATCGCAAATTATAGCAGGAATTATTTATGTTATTATAGGCTTTTTAGGGAGTAAATATTTTACATTCTATAATAAAAATCTTTAATTGAAAAATAAAAAATGCATAGAAAAGAAAAATAAGAAGTAAGATTATTTATTTTTTTCTACCTATAGCATTTCCATTTACAGTCAAAATTACATCCCAATATCTTTTACGACCCTTGAATTGTCCTGTCTCTATTTTTTCTATTTTATAATCGGGTAACTTTATATAAGCTATACAAACTCTATCTTTCATAATTCCCTTATATTGGAATCTAAAGTCCATATTTTTAAACCCGTATTTTCTGGCCCTTGGCGGAAGTTTAGTTTTATCTTTAGGGTACACATGTAGAAAGAAAGTGGCTTTTATATCTTCTTTTGTACAAGGTTTCTTGAAATAATATAAACCTTTGCTTGTAATATATAAATCAAATTTCGATATAATGTCTGGCTTCTTATCTTTTAGTTCATACATAAATCGATATATAGCTATATCTCTGTTTATCTCCTCTGGATTTAAAATTAAGAGGACTTTGTTATTATAGACTATAATAGAATTTTTGCCAGGATAAGAATTTACCTTTTTGTATTTTTGTACTATGTATTTTATCATTTCTTTATAATCTTTATCGCTCATCACAGTGAATCTTAAATCAGTGAAATTTTTAAACACCGCATATTTTGACCGTAATGTATTTAATGCTTGTTGAGCCGATCTCCAACCTACAACGGAAAAAGACTTACGTCCAACAACTCTAAGTTCTATCGGTTCCGTTCTGTAGTTTGTATTTACTCTTATACGATTAACTATTTGATTTGCTCTTATAATATCAGCAATTGTTTGACGATTTGCTGCATAATAAAAGACATTAATATAATATGAACTAAGTATGATTATCGAGACTGCGAGTAAAAAAGAAATTGCTTTAAAAACTCCTCTATATGAAATTACTTGTATGGCAAAAAATCCTGATATAATCCAACCTATCACATAATATGCCCTGGTTGGAATACCATTACCTGTAATCAATGGTAAATTAATGATTAAAGGAATAAAAGAGAGCAAAATACCAGACAAGAGAATGGAAACTACCTTCATTTCTTTATTGTCGTTATTTTTAATAATAAAAAAAATTATTCCAAGTACAGTAGCAATAATTGTAGCTTTATATAGTAAAGCAAATTGGTTTCGAAAATAAAGCAGACCGAAGCTTAATTCGTAAGCCCTTTTATATATGGAGATAATTCTTTCTATATATGTATGAAGATTAACTATATGTAAACTATTTTTATATCTGCAACATGATTTTAAATGGTAATATTCCATATATAAAATATTAATTATATTAGACACAATAAAAGCAAGAAAAATAAATCCTATATACAAAAAAGCTTCAAAAATAATCTTTTTTACTTCTTGAATATTTTTTGATTCAATAATATCAATAATTGCTTTCAAAGTTACCATTGCAACAGCTACCTGTATAATAGCTTGATAAGTCCCGATAGTAATTACAAGAAACAAAAACCCTAAAAGTTTCAAAAGTTTATTTCGTCTATAAGCCAGTACCAGTCCAATAACGCCTATTAATGTTGTTATCCATACCGACACATTTGTGTTAAAATAGAAATTATGGGCAAAAAAAGGTGTAACTGCTATCAAAAGTGTAATAATAGATATTTCAATAACATTTTTTCTGTTGAAGAATTTTGCAGTTAAAAAACCTGAGAGAGTAAAAGAAAACACACCCAATATTCCATTGAAATATGGTAATATTTGTAAAAGACCAGTAAAAATATATTCATTAATAATACCTGCCATCCATCTACCTAACCAACTAGCTTGTTGGGAACCTTTACTATAGAATCTACCGAAATCATCTGTAGCAAGAGAGTTAAAAAACAATTTTCCTCCGTAGATAATAACAGTAATTAAAAATAAAAATAAAAATAACTTTATTTCCCTTGAATTATCAAAAAAAAATTCTTCTATTTTTTTTTCTACATCACTATCACTTTTATCACTTTTTTGAGTAAGCCAATTCATATCATGTGCATTTTAATAGAATTATTAAAAACTTTCAACAGCTTTTTAAACTCCTCTATAGTCAATCCAGCGTCTCTAATTATTCCAGTCATAGTAAAGGCATTTATAGGATTGATCCCGCCCAATATTTTGTGTAAATCTTAAATTGTGATACAATGTTATCATCAAATGTAGAGTTTCAGAGAAAAGTAAAATATTAGCAGGAGGGGTTTAATATGAGCAAAGCGTATCCGAGTTTGTCACGGAAGGACAATGAGGCGATGACGTCATCGTCGGCTTTTAGTATGTCGTTAATGATTCTTTGCCGGAATTCTTCAGGCATTCTTTGCCTCATTTTTTACCACCTCAATCCAATTAATCCAAAATTCAACATTCAAAATTCATAATTTTGAGTAGTTTCATATTAAATCAATCCCTTCTCCCTCAATATCCCTTTCGC
>JALTFF010000018.1 GCA_027007465.1 bacterium
TATTTCATCATCGTTTAGTTTAAAAATATATTCAGTTCCATTTATTAAATCATCAGTATTTTTATATTCGGCAATATAGCCGTTTTGTTTATGGATTACGGCTTCTTTTACGCCACCCACATCAAAACTGACGATAGGTGTTCCACAAGCCATTGCTTCTAATATAACTAATGGGAAATTTTCAGCTAAAGACGTGAGAAGGAAAATATCGGAAACGGAATAATATTGAGCAACTAAAGTTTTGTCAGCTATATAACTAATAAATTTAATATTATCGCTATTAAATTGCTCATCTTCTTTTTTGCCACCTATGCATAAAAATAAAATGTTCTTATTGTTTTTGTAATGGTTAATTATTTTTTTAGTATAACTCCAACCTTTTTGAATATTACACTTGCCTTTATTGGACAAGAAAGTAATAATCTTTTTATTTGTGGGCAAATTAAATTTTTTAATGGATTCTAATTTATCATATTTTTTGAAAATACTATTATCTATTCCATTATAAATTAAATAGATATTTTGATTTTTTAAAATACTTTTCTCTATTTTTCTCTTAAGCCATACAGATGGCACAACAATATTTAATTTTGAGTTTTCGTAAATATTCTTTTTTTTGTTCCATAAATATCCAGAACTATCCCATTTAAGTGCCGAATACATTATTAAATTAGGACACTGTTTGCAACCCATTTGCCATTTATTACATTTTTTTTTCCAATTTTCAGTAAAAGCCCATGCACAATGGCCAGTTATTGCCCACATATCGTGCAGCGTCCAAACAATTGGTTTTATTTTAGAAATTTTTTGTAATAATTTAAGATTAAAATAATTCCCATGTAGATTGTGACAATGAATAATGTCTGCTTTTTTAAATTCTTTTGTTTTTAAAATGTAATTTGAATAAAAAAAATCTATATCATTAGCTATCCAAGAGCGAATTCTATTTCTTAGATAACTTGGAATATCTTTTCTTAGTATTTTTTTTGATAGAGAAGATAATATGCCAATGGTTTTGCTGCTTTGTTTAATTACAAAAACATTTTTGTCATTTGAATACTTTTGTTTGACAAACATGTTTACTGTGTGCCCGTATTTTTCCAGACCTGCTTTAATAGAGTAAGCAACATTCGCGGCTCCTCCTTTTTTATCATTGGTATTTATTTTTAATATGTTTAATTTTTTCATTTTTTTAATTTTATAACCAATTATTGAAGTTTATGTTTGTTAATTTTGAGAGGGCATTAATGTCGTGCTGATACATTTTCTGCAGTCTTTTTTTAGTTTTATCCTTCATCTTGGCTGGTGTTTTATTTATTATGCCTAGTTTCATTAATTTATCCCTTTCTTTTTTTGTTATGATTTTATTATGAGAGCGCTTGTTCAAAAATTTGTTAATTTTTCTTAATATAAACTGAACAGGTGGCAAAAAAACACTTTTTGATTTGTTGAATATTTGGGGCGACACAATGTTTTTTTCTATATTCAAAAAATTACATATTTCAGAATATGTTTGTTCAAAATTATTTTTTAAATCATCAAATTTTATTATATGAATATTATCATATCCAAACAAGTTTAAGTACCGCTTTACTTGTTGATAATATAGCCCTGAATTAAAATATAAATAATTGTAATAATATTCTGGCTCAAAAAAAGGGTATTTTTTGTTTTTAACAATCATCGCTTTTTTATCTTGAACTAACATTAAACTATCAACTTTTTCGTTCAATAGAGCCCGATGAAGTCTATAAGCAGCCCTTGCCGCTCCACCTCCTATATCTGAGGTAGTTATGTGTAAAATTTTCATATCATCTTCTAACTCCAAAAATATTAAGCTGTAAATCCATATTTGCATTCTCTCCTTTATTTACAAATGGATGTTTTGTTTTCGTTAAACTTTCAATGTAATATCTAAAATCATTTCTTTCAAATATAGATAAAATCTCGCTTAATTTTTGTCTGTTGTTATTCCAAGAATGATATTCCACAAATAAATTGCTAACATTATCAAGACTATCACTACAGTCTTTTAATACTTCGTATTCGGCACCTTCAATGTCAATTTTAAGCATATCAATTTTTCCTTCTTTCTCTAAAAAATCCTTTAGCCTAATGGAATTAATTTTTGTCTTAGTCCCATTTCTATAAATGCTGCCTCCATCTGCTCCATCGCTTGAAAATTCAATTCCATTATCATCTACCCAAACAGCATTATTTATTACCTTAATCCCATCTAATACATTATTTCTCTTTAAATTTTTTTCTAAAATTTTAGCTATTTTTGGATCAGCTTCGAAAGCTTTTATTTTTGCTCTTGGATAGAGCTTTTTAAAATATAAACAGCTCATTCCGATATTCGCTCCACAGTCGTAAATGACAGGCTTGTCTGTTCCTGCTTTGAATTTATATGATTCATCAACAAATAAATCTTTGAACTGCCAAATAAAGCTTGCTAGATCCGGAACATCAAAAGAATATGACAGAAATTTAACATCCTTAACTTCAACATACCTCTTATAACTTCCCCATTTATCATACAGCCTATAAAACTCTCTTAAATTTTTGTCTTTTAAGTAGTGATAAAGTGGCTTAATTATATCTTTTGATAGATTTTTCATTTTTTAAGTTTAAATGTTTGATAAACATTTCTAATAATATTATACATAGCTATTTTTTTTAGAAAAAATATCCCTATTCTTCTATATAGTGTTGGTTTCATAGAATTGAAATATTTTTCAAATCTTTTTCTTGCCTCAAAATTTTCTTTTATATTTGTTGTAAATTTTATTGGATATTTTTTTGTTAATTCCACATCAAATATAGAAGTTTTACCACAATGAATACCTTTCCCATCATGACCTATATTTTGTACAAAGCTTTCTTTAGGATGAAGCGATAATCCACTTTGCAAATAGACACTTGCATACCAAAAGATAGCCCAAGTGTTAAGTTTACCACTTTTATTTTGTTTAATTTGATTAAAATAATCATAAGAATTATTTAAATTAAAATCTTTTATCATTTTTTTATTAAAAACTTTTAAATAATAATCTGAATCTTTTTTGTAATGTTTCCATACTCTAGCCCATGTAGCCCACCCCCAACAACTAGTTGGTTTTATAAAGTAAGTATCATCTAATCCTTGATTATTAATAGGATATACATATCCACTAATATGCCAAACTTTCTCTTCGTTTTTATAAAACTCTAAAGCCTCATTCATAAATTTCAAAAAATATGGACTAGTTACAAGATCATCTTCTAATACAATAATTTTACCGTATTTATTTACAATTTCTGTAACTCCATCTATAATATTTGCTGCAAGTCCCCAATTTTTATCTCGCTCAATAATTGTAATTTTTTTAAAGCCATCAATTGTTTTGATATACTCACGAATTTTCTTAACTTTTTCTTCTGCTTCTTTATTTTTTGGTGCATCAGAAAATATAAACAACTCACTATCTTTAGCAAGTTCATTTTTTTGTAAAGCCTCTATTGTCTGCCTTGTATGCCAAGGGCGATTGTAAACAAAAAGTACTATTGGTGCTAAATTTTTCATCTAAATTCCTAAACAATTATTATTTTTATAAAAAATTGTTGTACATTTCTTATAAAACAATCCTGGACTAATACCCCAAAAGTCTATCTTTTTAAATCCTTTTTTTAATAAGAAATCTATACCTACCTTATATTGATTTCTTTCTGAATCATCTAATATTATCACTCCGTTTTCTTTTATGCTATTAACTGCATTTTTTAAACAGTTTACTCTATCCCTTCCATCTACGATTATAATATCAAATTTATTTCCTATTTTATTAGGAATTTTGGAATAATTTCCACCATAAATTAATTCTTCATAATAAATTTTTACATTTTTTGATATA
>JALTFF010000019.1:0-2910 GCA_027007465.1 bacterium
GCGCGAAGGATTAAAGCCATCAAAATTTGAATCTCCATCAGGCAAATGGTTTAAAGAATTGTCTACTCCAGTGGTGAGAGAAAAATATAATAATCCTCCCTTTTTAAAATTAAAAAATAATATTGAAAGGCATGATATATTTTTTGATGAAGCAATTAAAGATTATAAAAAATTTAATAATTTGTTAAAATGGGTAGGATTACCTGAAAAAACAGAAAAAGAATTTAAAGATTTGTTAAATATAACTAAAATAGAAAGGACTGAAATAAATTCATAACAACAAAACCATGTAATTTTAGGTATTTGATAAAAGTGTTTATTTTAGTAAGGGAAAATTTACTTAAATTATTTTTTAAAAAATATTTAAAAACATGAACAAAAGTATAAACAGCGACAATCCGCCTATTTCAGTTTTAATGTCAGTATATAACGGCGACAAATACCTAAAAAAAGCTATTGAAAGCATTTTAAAACAAACTTTTAGTAATTTTGAATTTATAATTGTAAACGATGGCTCGGCCGATAATTCGATAGAAATTATTAAATCATTTAATGATCCACGAATTAAAATAATTAATAACAAAAAAAATTTGGGCTTAATCAAATCCTTAAATATTGGATTAAAGCAAGCCAAAGGAAAATATATTGCCCGACTAGATGCTGATGATATAGCTTTAAAAAATAGATTAGAAAAACAATTTAATTATTTAGAAAAAAATAAAGATATTACTCTAATAGGAGGGGGGGCGGAAATCATAAATAGTGAAGGAAAATATATAAGAGAAAAACTCCCTATCACTAATTTCGATCAAATTAGATTTTGGACTTTGTTTTTTGGTAATCCATTCCTCCACTCAAGTATCTTTTTTAAAAAAAAAGATATTGACTCAATTAATGGATATAGCCACACGTACAAACATGTTGAAGATTATGATTTGTATCTGCGTTTAATTAAAAATGGATACAAAATTATTAATCTTCCAGAAATTTTTATAAAATATAGAATACACAATCAAAGCATAGGACAAATCAAAGATTCTAAAAAAGAACAAGACACAAATGTTAAAAAAATAATATTTAATAATATAAATAATTATTTTTCTTTAAGCTGGGAAGAGTTTAAAATTCTTTATGATAAACAAAAAATGCGGGGAGTAAAAAAAATGTTTGAAGCTATCTTTTTACATAAACAAATATTTAAGAAATATATATTAAAAGAAAAATTAGACAATAACCAAATTAAAAAAATCAACTCTATCTACAAAGAGAAACGTAAATGGATTATAAGACAATATATTAAGAATATAATATAAACTAAATCTACGAATCCGTTTTTCTGTTGTGTTATTTAATGTGTTTAAACATTATTCATTATAGTTATATGAAAATACTTCACACAGTAAAACAATATCACCCATCAAGAGGCGGGATGTACGAAGTTGTCAGACGTTTGTCTGAATATCTGGTTAAGTTCGGGCATGACGTTACGGTAGCGACAACAAAACTTCCTTACGGATATAAGCCTAACCTAAATGGTGTGAAGATAAAAGAATTTGATATTAGAGGCAATTTTGTTTCTGGCATGTCCGGAGAAACAAAAGAATATCAAAAATTTTTAATAAATTCTGATTTTGATGTGATTACTAACTTTGCCGCTCAGCAGCCAATGACGGATGCAATGTTACTTGTTTTAGATAAAATAAAAGCAAAGAAGGTTTTTGTGCCGACTGGATTTGCGGCTTTTTATATTAACGAATATCAAGATTATTATAAGAAAATGAAAGATTGGTTTAAAAAATTTGACACCAATGTGTTTTTATCAAACAATTATCATGATATAAATTACGCCCGCAAAAGTAACGCTAAAAATATAGTAGTGATACCCAATGGTGCCGATAAAAATGAGTTTTTAGAAGACACAGGGATTGATATAAGAAAAAAATTATCAATTCCTGATGATGATTTTTTAATTTTACTTGTTGGTTCTCATACAGGTCACAAGGGGCATAAAGAAGCAATTAAAATATTTAATTTAGCAAATATAAAAAATGCTACACTTTTGATAGTTGGGAATTACGGATGCTGTTTAAAAACATGTAAAAAACAAGAATTAAAGTTTAACAAATCTTCTAAATATAAATTAAATAGAAAAAGATTGCTTATAAAAAATCTGAACAGAAAAGAAACTGTTTCAGCCTTTCAGTCCGCGAATCTTTTTCTATTCCCCTCTAATATAGAATGCTCGCCTGTTGTATTATTTGAAGCAATGGCTTCTAAAACACCTTTTTTGGTTACAGATGTGGGAAATGCAAAAGAGATAATAGAATGGTCTAATGGTGGATTATTATTACCTACTATAAAAGGAGCTAGCTTAGATAATCCATTTAAAGCTTTTTTTAAAAAAATAGTTAAAAAAGGTCTTTCTTTTTTTATTAAATTAAATCAAGACAAAAATTATAATCTCTCAAAAGCTAAAATAAAAGATTCAGCTATTTTGCTTGAGAAGGTTTATGGTAATAAAGAAAAACTTGATCAACTTGCTGGAGCAGGGTATAATGCATGGTTGGAAAAATTCACTTGGGAGAAAATAGCACAAAGGTATGAAAATCTTTATAATAATTTAATAAAACAAGATAAAATATGATTATAACCAAAATTCAAGGCGGTTTAGGAAACCAAATGTTCCAATATGCTATTGGCAGACATTTGGCTTATCTCAATAGAACTGATTTAAGACTTGATATATCCTCTTATAATAACCAAAACAAAAATGATACCCCTCGGAAATACTCTCTTAGCTATTTTAATATTATAGAAGACTTTTCAACAAAAAAAGATATAAAAAAAATGAAGTTGCCAAATATGGCAACAAAAAATATATTCTTGAGAATATATAGAAAAATTTTTAGA
>JALTFF010000019.1:2920-3876 GCA_027007465.1 bacterium
CTTATATCAGGGAACCTTATTTTGGTTTTTGTGTAGATATTTTAAAAATAAAAGGAAACGTTTATTTAAGCGGAAATTGGCAAAATGAAAAATATTTTAAGGATATTGATAATATAATTCGTAAAGACTTTACTCTTAAAAACAAATCAAATAATTACATAAAATTAGCCAACCAAATTTTAAATACTGATAATTCTATTTCTTTACATGTTCGTAGAGGTGATTATGTACATAATAAAAAAACAAATGAATATCACGGGATATGTTCTTTAAATTATTATAAAAAAGCTATTAATATTATTGCGTCAAAAATCAATTTGCCAACTTTTTTTGTGTTTTCCGACGATATAAAATGGGTAAAAAAAAATATAAAAACAAGATACCCCATAGTATTTATTAGTGGCAACTATCTTAAAGATTATGAAGAATTAATATTAATGAGTAAGTGTAAATATAATATTATTGCCAACAGTTCTTTTAGTTGGTGGGGCGCTTGGTTAAATAATAATCCGGATAAAGTAGTAATTGCACCAAAAAAATGGTTTCAAGCAGCAACAAGAATAAATGACAACCCTTGTCCTGAAAATTGGATTAAAATTTAATCCTTTATTTTATTAACTATATTTCTTATCTCATTATCTTTCATAGCTATTCTGACTTTTCTTATTTATTAATATGTTGATTTTCTTTTTTATATTTTACTGATATTATAATAATATCTTATGGTTTTCTATCCATAGAACTATAAGGGCTATACATCCAGGGGCAGCCCTCTTTGTTGAGGGCTGTTTTATTTCTGCTGGTGTTTTAACCTTCATTTTATAAATTGTAAAATACTTTTAACTCTTTTTTCCCAAGTATAATTCTCTACATCTTTACGGGCTTGTTTTGAAATTTTTTCAGCAAAATTAAAATCTTCCAAAATTTTATTTATCCCTTCGGCTAATTTCTTAGAA
>JALTFF010000020.1 GCA_027007465.1 bacterium
TTTTAGGAGCATTAGGCATAGATTGGAAAATTTTTTTAATTCAATCTCTAAATTTTTTAATACTTTTTTTCATATTAAAATTGCTATTTTTTAATAGTTTTATTTCAGCTTTAAGAAAAGAAAAAGCTAAAGATAAGGAAACCAAAAAATTAAGAGAAGACATTATTAGAGAAAAAAATAATTGGCAAGCAGAAAAAAACAAAGAAATAACAGAGATAAGAATGAAGGTAAATAAAATGCTCTCTGACGCAAAAATGTTTGCTAATAAAATAAAAGAAGAAAACACAGAAAATTTTTTAAAAGAGCAAAAAAAACTTTTAGAAAAAATTAGCCAACAAAGCAAGGCAATAGCAGATAAATATGAAAAAGATATGATTAAAAATTATAAAGAACAAACTTTTTTAAAACTTATTGAAATATTTAAAACAGAATTGTCAATAAAATCTAAAACAGACATTCAAAATAATTTTTGGTTCTCATTTATAAAAAAGATAGATGCAATAAAGAAAGATGAAATTATTCAAATGCTTTTAAGATATAAAAATAAAATTCCACCTATTATAATTCATTCTTCAGTTCCTTTGAGCAAAAATCAGAAAAATGATATAGAGATTATTTTAAAGAAGAAATTGTTAAGAACTAATTTATTAAATAAAAAAAAGCATTTACCTAAGAAACTAAAAATTAAAAAAGATATTAAAAATGATTTAATTGCTGGATTTCAATTAGAATTAAACGGAATTTTAGTCCAAGAAAATTTAAAGGAAAAAATTAAAAAAATAATAGAGAAATAGAATTTACAAATTATAAATTCTATAAGCTCTATTGATAACCTATGACAAAAGAAATTGGACATATTGTTTCATTTTTCTCTGGTGTAGCACAAATAAAAGGCTTGCCGCATGTTTTTTTACATGAGACTCTTTTAGATGAAACAAATACAGAAGTAGCAATTGTAGTTGGATTTGATGAAAATTTTGTTGAGGCTCTATTTTTTGAAGAAAAATTTGATTTAGAAAAACCAGTTTTTCGCAGTTTTAAACCATTTTCAATCCCTATTTCAAGTAATTATATTGGAAGAATAGTTAATGGTCTTGGAAAACCAATAGATAGTTTAGGCGATATCAAAGGAAAACAAACTCCTATTTTTCAACAATCTCCTCAAATTATTGAAAGAGAAATTATTACTCAGCCACTTTCTACTGGAATAAAAATTATTGACACAAATCTGCCAATAGGCAAGGGCCAAAGAGAACTTATTATTGGAGATAGAAAACTTGGCAAAACTGTAATTGCTGTTGATACGATTTTAAACCAAAAAGACGCAAAACCAAGAGTAAATTGCATATATGTAGCTTGTGGACAAAAAAAACAAAAAATTCAAGATCTTATCTCTCTTTTTGAAAAACATAATACTTTCTTATATTCCACAATTGTTGCTGCTTCTGCTGGAGTTTCATTTGCAGAACAATATCTTGCTCCATTTGTCGGATGCTCTATAGCAGAATATTTTAGGAATAATGGACAAGATGCTTTGATTGTCTATGACGATCTTTCAAAACATGCTAAAATTTACCGTGATATTTCTCTTTTGCTTAAAAGAGCTCCTGGAAGAGAAGCTTATCCAGGAGATATTTTCTCTCTTCACGCTGGACTTTTAGAAAGAGCAGCTAAGCTATCAGAAAAAAAAGGTGGCGGATCTCTCACAGCCTTACCTATTGTTGAAACTCAAGAAAGTGATATTACTTCTTTTATACCAACTAATCTAATATCTATTACAGACGGTCAAATTTATTTAGAAAATAATCTTTTTCAAAAAGGATTTTTACCTGCTATAAATATTGGACTTTCTATTTCCCGCATAGGTTCAAAAGCTCAACCACCTATTCTTAGAAAGATTGTAGGAAATATTCGCTTAATCCTTGCCCAGCATAAAGAACTTCAAAAATTATCTCAATTAGAAACAATCGTAAGCGCTGAAGCTAAAAATAAAATGCTTAGAGGAGATTTATTATTAGAATTTTTAAAGCAAGAAAAACATACAAATGTAAATTGGCAAGAGCAAGTTATTTTGTTTTACTTAATTAATAAAGGAGTTTTTGATGATATTGGAAAAAATAAACAAAATGTTTTTGAAACATTTTTATTAGAATTGATTAGAAATCAGCATCATAATTTATTAGAACAAATTGAAAATGGGAAATTTGACAAGCAGATAAAACAAAAAATTGAAAAAATTGCTAATAATTTTAAAAAAGAATTTTTAGCTAAACAAACTACAAATAATATTAAACATTAAAGAATTACTTTACATAGAAAAAGCTCAACCAATTTAAGAACCAATAAAGCTGAACTCCATTGGACAAGGTTAGTATAGAAAAGGAGCTGAGCTTCCTTATTCAAAAAAATCACTATGAAAATTTATCTTACATATAAAAATCAAATTCAAGGATTTAAAGATGTATTAAAAACAATAAAAACAGTAGAAAAAGTAGCAGCTTCTTCTATCCATTTTTTAGAACAGAAAGTATTAAACCTAAACATCTATGCTAATGAAATTGAAGAAATATTAAGCGAATTATCTGCATTCTACAGCGTTAAAAACAATCCATTTTTACAGAAAAAAACATCAGGGAAAAAATCTATTGTTATATTGACTGGAGATAAAGGCTTGGTTGGAGGCTTGTGGCACAAAATTATCAATTCATTTTTAGAAGATATAAACAAAAACCAATCTGTTATTGTTATTGGAGAAAAAAGCAAGGACTATCTTCAAGAAGAAAATATACAGATTGTAAAATCGTTTATATTATCAGAATCCAGTAAAAAGCAGAAAAAAAAATTAGAACCCATTGATGAACTTGGTATTTTTAAAAAAGAAGAAATAGAATATATTACTGATTATATTTTTAACCAGTTTAAAAATGGAACTTTTTCGCAAGTAGATATCTTATATCCTAAATTTATTTCTCTAGCTAATCAACAAGCTTTTTTAATTTCCTTCCTGCCTTTTAATTTTACTTCAAACTTTTTAAATAATACATCTGAAAAAGATAAAGATATTACTTTTCATCTTAATAAAAGATATCAAAAAAATGATGAGTTTAAGCTATTAGGAAATAAAGTTACAAAAAATGGATTGCCAATCTTTGAACCATCAAAACGAAAAATTTTTAATCAACTTTTACAAAAATATATTAAAGTGTTTTTTTATAAAATTATTATGGAAACAAAATTGTCAGAACTTTCTGCCAGAACAGTGGCTATGGAACATTCTGCTAAAAAAACAAAAGAATTTATTAAAAAATCAACGCTTTATTATGCAAAAAACAGGCGTAGAATTGTTACCCAAAGACAATTAGAAAGTTTTATAGCGCATAAAATTGTATGAATTTTTTAAATTTTTTACTTCCAACAATTGAGCATTTCAAATCATCAGCCTATTGGATAATATTTTTTATATCTTTTTTAAATATGCTGGCTTTTGTTGGTATTACAATACCAGGAGCTATTCTTATTGTCTTAATAGGTTTTATTTCTGCTAGTGGTTTTTTAGATTTTTGGTATTTACTTTTAGTTATTGTTTTAGGCTCTATTTTAGGAGATTTATTAAGTTATTACTTTGGAACCCATAATAAACTCTTTAAAGATGATGATAATAAAGTGCTTAAATTAAAGCATATAAATAAGGCAAAAACCTTTTTTAAACTATACAAAGCTAAAAGCATTTTTATGAGCAAATTTATAGGTGAAATAAGGCCTATTATTCCATTTGTTGCTGGAATGTATAAATTAAATAAAAAATATTTTTTCTTGATTGATACTTTTAGCATTTTTATATGGTCAATTTTTTACTTATTTATAGGATTTTTATTAGGGCAGGTATGGAATGTTATTATGTCTTGGTCAACAAGAATTGGCATTTTTATAATCTCGTTTATTAGTTTTATAATTATTTTTTATGCCTTAGATTGGATTGTTATTAAAAAAGGAAAGCAATTCTTAATTTTTATAGTATCAATAAGTTTATCAATAAAAAAAGCTATTGTTAATAATGAATATGTTAAAAAATTTATTATTAATCATCCACATTTTTCTAAATTTATTAAGGATAGATTAAACAGAGAAAAATTTTCTGGTTTAACCTTTACAATATTATCTCTTACATTCTTATATGCTTTATCTTTATTATTAGGAGTTTCAGAAGACATTTTTACTTCTAATACTGTTGTTAACACTGATATGCGAATTTTAAACTTGTTAAGAATATTTAGAAATGCTAATCTAACAAAATTCTTCCTTTTAGTCACTCTACTTGGAAAATGGCAAATAATTCTTATATTTTTACTTTCTGTATCCTTTTTGCTCTGGATTTGGAATAAAAAAGAATATATTTACTTACTTTTAATATCAACTTTAGGAAGTGGATTAACTACTTTAATTGGAAAATATATATTTCATAGGGCAAGGCCTATGCTACCTGTTTACACAGAACATTCATTTTCCTTTCCTAGCGGACATGCAACAATTGCAATGTCTTTTTATGGCTTTCTTGCTTTTATTTTAATTCACAATGTTAAAAAATGGAAGACAAAAGTAAATATATTTTTTGCTGGAATTTTAATAATATTGCTTATTGGATTTAGCAGATTATATTTAGGCGTCCATTTTGCAAGTGATGTATGGGCTGGATATTTAGTAGGATTATTATGGATAATTATTAGTTTAGGAATATTGTATTGGAAATATCCATTAAAAGAAAAAAATATAGATTTTAAAAAACCAAAAAAATATATAGCTCCAACAGTTGTGATTCTCATCTCTGCTTTATTTTATATAGGATTTGCAATTAATTATCACCCACAAAAATGCAAACCACAAATATCAGAAAAAGATATAACCATACAAAGTTTAGATGATATTTTTTCTAATAAAAAATCAAAATACACAGAGACTATTTTTGGCAGAAGTCAGGAACCGATTAGTTTTATAATCTTTGCAAAAAATGATAATGAATTTATAAAATTATTTACCAATTCTGGATGGTTTTTATCTGATAAAATAGATAAATCTTCTATAATAAAATTGGCAAAAGCAGCTATTTCAGACAAGCCATATCCAAGAGCTCCTATGGTTCCATCATTTTGGAATAATCAAGTCCATACTTTTGGTTTTGAAAAACCAACTAAGTCAAATAATATTTATAAAAGGCATCACGCAAGATTTTGGAGGACAAATTATATTACTCAAGATAATAGGAGAGTTTATATTGGCACAGCTAGTTTGGATCAAGGTATAAAATGGTGGCTAGTACATAGAATAAATCCTGACATAGATACTGAGCGGGAATTTCTGTTTAATGATTTAAAAAAATCAAATATGATTACTTGTTTTGAAAAAGAAAAATTTGTTAAACCAATTTTAGGAAAAAACTTTTGCGGCGATTCATTTTTTACAGATGGAAAAATATATAAAATTACATTATAATCTAAATATGCAATATTATACTCAGAAAGAGGAACTTAGCTCTTTTCTGAGTATATTACATAACAATGATTTCTACTCCACAGAATGACAAATTTAGTATGTCTATTAAAATAAATAATGTGCTAAAATTAATCCTCTCTCCCCTACTTTTTACTATAAAATATTTAATTTTAACAAACTGAAAATTGTTAATAATAAATTATATGAAAAAGCAAAGCAAAAATTTAAACAAAGCAAAAAATATGCAAGGAATAATTATGTCAATCAAAGGAGGTGTTGCTGAAATTGCTTTTAGAAAAGAGCTTCCTCCAATTCATAGTGTATTCAAGTTCAGTCACAACAAAAAAAATGACATATCTAAAGAACAGAATCAGATGGTTATTGATAATGAAAGTGCTTTTTTTGAAATTGTTGAAAAAAAAGATATTAGAACAATGCGCGCTATTGCTTTGTCTCCTGTTGAAAAAGTAGAACGAGGAGCAAAAGTATTTATGTTAAATAAACAAATTTCTGTACTACTCAATAAAAACATTTTAGGAAGAATGTTTGATTTATTTGGCAACCCAATAGACAACCAGGAATATAAAAATGGCAAACCATTCCCTCTTTTTAAAAACACATCTATTCATCAAGATAAAAAAAATATCTCTATACAAAATAAAAAAATATTAGAAACTGGCATAAAAGTCATTGACCTGCTTACACCTTTTCGTATTGGAGATAAAATAGGTCTTTTAGGAGGAGCTGGTGTTGGAAAAACTATTCTTATTACAGAGCTTATACATAATATGGCTCTAAAAAAAATGGGCTATTCTTGCTTTGCTGGAATTGGTGAACGTATTCGCGAAGGAAATGATTTATATATTACTTTAAAAAAATTAAATGTATTAAAAAATACAGCTTTATATTTTGGTGAAATGGATAAGATGCCAGGCCCTAGAACAAGAGTTGGGCTTTCTGCTGTCACAGCAGCTGAATTTCTTCGTGATAAAATTGGAAAAGATATTTTTCTGTTTATTGATAATATTTTTCGTTACACAATGGCTGGGATGGAGCTAGGGGCTGTGCTAGGAAAAGTGCCTTCAGAATTAGGTTATCAAGCTACTTTATCACATGACTTAGCTTTTCTCCAAGAAAGAATAGGACCAGGCGCAAAAAATAATATTACTTCATTACAAGCTATTTATGTTCCAGCAGATGATTTAACAGATCCAGCTGTTGTATCTATATTTTCCCATATAGATGCATCATTAGTTTTGTCAAGAAGTGTAGCTGAAAAAGGAATTTATCCAGCAGTTGACACTTTTCACTCACATTCATCTAGTATTGATAAAGAAATAATTAGCCAACGACATTTTGAAATTGCTTCTCAAGTAAGAAAAACATTTCAAAAATACCAAGAACTTTTTCATATAATCGCTATTTTGGGCATTGATGAATTGTCTCGTTCAGATAGAATTATTGCAAAACGCGCAGAACGTTTACAACGCTTTTTAACCCAACCATTTTTTTCAACAGAAGAATTTAGCAATAAAAAAGGCGTTTATGTTCCTTTAGAAAAAACACTTGATGGATGCGAAAGGATTTTAAATGGTGAATTTGATAGAGTAGATCTTGATAAATTATATATGATTGGTTCAATTGATGAAGCAAGAATATGATATATTGCATAATTACATCACCTGAAAAAACAACAGTTTATAAAAATATCAAAAGCATTACTCTGCCTGCTTTTCGTGGAATTACCCAAATATTGCCAAATCATGCAGAGGCTTTTATGATTTTGAAAAAAGGAAATATTATTTTAAAACAGCTAAACAAAAAGGATAATAATGTCCAGATTGCCAGTGGAGAATGTTATGTTAAAGATAATGTAGTTAAGATTATTTTATAATAGATCTTATGAAACGACTTAAAAGAAACTTCTTTTTAGAGCCAACGTTAAATGTGGCTCAAAATTTATTAGGAAAATATCTCATACATAAAATTGGAAAAGACAAAATAATTGGTAAAATAGTTGAGACAGAAGCTTATATTGGACCGTCTGATAAAGCGTCACATTCTTATCTACCAAAAAATAAAAGAAGCGCTTTGAATAATGTTATTGGTAAAATGACAAAAAGAAATATGGCAGAATATCTTATTGGTGGCCATATTTATATTTATTTAGTTTATGGAATGTATTGGCAATTAAATTTTTCAACTAATACTAAAGGAAAACCAGAGTGTGTTTTAATTAGAGCGCTTGAACCAATCATTTTACCAAAACCTGATTTGTCTAAAATTAAAAATTTATCAAATGGGCCTGGAAAGCTATGTCAATATATGAAATTAGATGGTTCACATTATGGGATAGATGTTTGTAAAAGTAAAAAAGTTTGGCTTGAAAGTAGTAAAAATTCTAAATTACAAGATAATCAAATTATAAGTTCAGCTAGAATATGCATTGATTATGCTGGAAAATATTGGGCACGAAGAAAATGGCGTTTTTATATTAAAGATAATCCATTTGTTTCTTCTCAACGCAATAGTAAGTGATGAAAGCTAATGCTTTGTTCCATAAGAAAAAGAAACTAAATTGCAAAGAATTAAGTTCCTTTTCAGATTTATATAAGACTTTATGCAAAGTTGTATCTGAATATAGTAAAATATTGTTATTAACCTAAAAATATGTCAATTAAAAGAAGAATACTTTTCTATACTTTTGTTATAATATTTTTAATTTTAGCGCCATTAATCAGTTTATATTCTATTGGATATCGTCTTAATGGAAAATTTAAAATATGGCAACTTACTGGAAAATTAACTATTATTAGCAAACCAGACGGAGCTATGGTTTATATAAATGGAAAACCACAAAGAAAGCTGATAAATAAATTTTTTTTAAAAAAGGAATATTTAACCACGCCAGTAAAGATAGATAATCTTTTGCCAGGTAAATATAATTTAAAGCTTAAAAAAAATGGTTATATTACTTGGCAAAAAAAAATAAATATTAAGTCTGGCATAAATACTGTTATTAAAAATGTTCAATTATTTAAAAATAGTTTGCCTTTATTATTAAAAAGTGGAAAATATTCTCACATCTCATTTTTAAATAATAAAAAAATAATAATATCTAATAGTAATAAGATAGATATTTTAAATATAGAGAATAATCAAATAAAAACATTAGCTAAAACAAATTCAATAGTTAGTCGTCATATTTTATCTAATGCATATCCCCTACTCACCGAAAAGATAAATGACTATAGTTTGTCAGCCAATAATCAATATATAATTATCTTTTCTAAAAAAAATAACTATATTATTAAGTTAACTAATTTCTCAAAGTTTAAAAAATTAACAGCTTTTAAAAAAAGAAATTTTTGCTGGGATCTTGTAAAAAATAATATCTTTTATTATAAAAAAGACAATAAAATATACCAACTATCAATCAATAATAATTTTCTCATTACAAGTAGACAAATAAAAATTAAAAATAATAATGCTCAAATCATTAACTTTTTAGCAAAAAATAATAACCTTTACATTATAGTTAAGAAGAAAAATAACTTAAAACTTATCCAATATGATATATCTCTTCCTCAAATAAAGCAAAAAAAAGCTATAGAGTTGCCTTTTTGCAACAGTTATCAATTAATCTTATACAATAAAGATAGTGAGAATAATCTAATAAATATATACAATCCAAGTTATCAGATGCTCAATTTAATTGATTTAAATAGAATATTTTTCCCTCCTATTAGAAAAACTATCAACAATATAAAATATTTTAAATGGATTGATAAAAACAACATGCTCTATAATAATGATTATGAAATTTGGATTTATAATTTAAAAAATAATAATCAAATACTTATTACGCGCGATTCAAATATTATTGAGAAATCAATTTTATATCCTTTAAAAAATTATATTATTTATAATACGAAAAATAGCTTAAAAATTATTGAATTAGTAGATAATGAAGAAAAAAGAAATATTGAAAAATTATGCAAATTTGATAAAATTTATTCGCCATTACTTAGTAATGATGGTAAGAAAATTTATTTTCTCGGCTCAATTGGGAAAGAAGACGGATTATATGAATTAAATATAAAATAATTTTAATTAAATAAAGACCTTTTTCAAAATAATTTTTCCGTTAAAATTTATCTATTTTCCCCAAAACTTGTTTCGTAAACTTTCCCAATGCTCAGGCATTGCCAAAGTTTCCTCAACTTCGTTTTGAAAAAAATATCTTAAATTTTATTCGCAATCTTATTTCGCAAAAGGTCTTAAGAATATGATAAATCATATTCTTATAATATAACTAATCTAGCTTATATGCTATTGATTAGATCAAAATAAATTTCATACATATTAAATAGAGTAACATTTCTTATCTCTTCTATCTCACATCTTTTATTAATTTTTATCCATAACAACGAACCGCAATCAGGACAAATTCTATTCGCCCCTCCTTGAATAATCTCTGTTAGCTCAAAATCTTCCTCCTGAAGCTTTTTAACAAAACAATGCTCACAATGCATCATTTTATATATCAAATCTTCAATCTCTCTCATTTTTTCCCTCCTTTTTTTGTTTTTATATTTTTTTATATCATAAGTAGCGCAAGCTGTCAAAATTAATAATTACTATAAATTAAATTAATTAAAATAATATGCTAAAAATAAATACAGGAGAGATAAAATTTTATTTATTAAAAAATATAAATTTCAATATTAAATAAAGTACCCCTACCGGGAATTGAACCCGAGTCTTCAGGCTGAGAACCTGATGCCCTAGCCACTAGACCATAGGGGCAATCCATAATTTATCCTGCCTTACTAATAAATCATTAGCTTTTTTTGGTTCTGCCATTATTTCTTTAACAACTTTTTCCATTCTCATTGATTGTGAACCTTTAACTAAAATAATATCATCTTTTTCAATAAGCTCTTGGACAAATTTTTTAGCTCTATCACTATTATCAAAATGAAAAATATGTTCTTTGTCAAATCCATTAGTTTTAGCGCTATAAGCTAAATCACGTGTTTTTTCTCCAACTAATATTAAATCACTAATATTTAATTTAGCAACTATTTCTCCTACTAACCTATGTTTTTCAATGCTTAATTTTCCTAATTCTAACATATCGCCTAAAACAGCTATTTTCTTGCCATTTGATTTTATAGAATCTAATAATCTCAAAGAACTTATAGTACCTTCTGGAGAAGCATTATATGTATCATCAATAATAGTTGTATTTTTTATCCCATCTATTAAATTAAGCCTTCCTTTTGGTGGAACATAACTTTTCATCCCTTGACTAATTTCAACAAAATTTAATTCAAAAATATAGCCAACAACAGAAGCTGCCAGCACAGCATAGATATGCGGATAACCTATTACCTTTGATAAAAATATAGGAATCATTTTACCAGAAAAATTTAATTTGAAATTTGTGCCAGTTACTTCATCATTAGTTTCATCTTGTTTTTCTTTAAAACTAAAGTGAATATTATTAGCTGTAAAATCAGCTCCATCTTTTAATCCATAAGTATACTTTTTAACAATAATTTTACTAGCGTCTTTCATTACTGATTCATCATCATAGTTTAAAACAACATAAGAATCTTTTGGCAAATTTTTCAAAAGTAATTTTTTTTCTTTAGCAATGCTCTCTAAACTATCAAAATATTGAAAATGCATTGAGCTAATAGAAGTTAATACAGCTACTTTAATCAATTTCTTTGGGATTAGACTTAACAAATACTGCATATCGCCTGGTTTGTCTATTGCTAATTCTAAAACTAAAATTTTAGGATAATTTTTATCAACTGACAATAGTAATCTAAATGCATTGGCAAATAATAAAAACCATCCTTTTGCAGATTTGCCAGGACTTTCTCTGCCAATAACACTGCAAGGAAGACCTATTTCATTATTATAATTTTTTATTGTTTTTCCAGTTGGAAATTTAATCTTTAAAATATTATAAATTGCTTCTTTAGCAGATGTTTTTCCATAACTTCCTGTTATAGCAATGATTTGCGGTTTATACTTTTTAAGTATATTAACTGTAAAAATTTTTAAAATAAATTTAATAAAAGATTTCATAAATATACTTTATCTTTGATAAATTTCTTAAACCATTATTATCTTATCCAATGTTATTAATCTTCTATTCTGTTTGTCTTATAAATAGCTATCACAAAAATAGCTGTTGATAAAGCTGCATTAACAACAGCTTCTGTAATAGCTACATCAGGAGCTTGAAGAGCATAAAATTCAACCGCCAACATTAAACTTAATACTGCTAAATAAATAACTGATACAAGTAAATCTTTACTCTTTATAGCAAGAAAAGCTGAAATTACCATAGTAATTAAAACAATAACCTGAATAGCTTGAGCTATCTGCATATTTTTATAAATATCCTACTTATAAAAGAGTAAGGATATTTTATTAGATTAAACTGATTTATTCTGAGACCTTTTCAATAGTGCCCATAGGACAAACAGATTCTCCGCCACATTTTTCTAATTTTTCTTGATCTATTATCTCTGCTTTTCCATCCTCTCCCATTTTGATTGCGCCTGGACAATTTTGAATACAAACTTGACATCCAGCGCATTTTTCTTTGTTTATTCTAAATTTCATAATTTTAAATAAAAAAATTCTTATTTTATATTATACATTTGAACTTATATTTTGTCAAATTTTTGTATAATTAAGCTACTAAGTTGCTACAATT
>JALTFF010000021.1 GCA_027007465.1 bacterium
TATCAGACTCGTTTTGCTGGCGATAACCAGATTCTTTACAACAAAGTTTTGGCAGTTGCGAAGCGCGAGATCAAAATATCTTGTTGTGGGATTATGCTGGTGCTGCGATTAATTGATTTAAAAGAAGTAGGGGATAGATAGTCAAAGTGCAAAGATAAGATGAAGCAGATAGGATTAACTTTTAAGAAAGCGGGAAAAAACAAATATGGAAAAATGAAGCAAGGAGAGATTATGCTAATCCATAAGTGTTATGGTTACAGAAGAATTTCTTTAAACAGGATTGTTAGCGACGATAGTTCAGAAAAGATATTGAAAATATTCCAATCGTCTCAAAAAATAAGTTAAAGAGAATTTGAGTATTTGAGACTGCAGGGAATTAGAATTCTTTCTAAAAAAATAAAAGAAAAATCATTGTTCAACTTTTTGAAAAAAATAAAACCCGATTTTTTTATAATCGGGTTTTTGTTTTAAAATATATTGAGATGACTATGGTACGATAGCCAATATCCTTCTAAACTTTTTACCGCCAGAAAAAGAGCATTAATTAATGCTAAATCAATCAAATAAATTGAAAAAGAAATAACATGAATAGAAAAATATTTTTCTGCATTTAGCGATAATAGCCAAGTGATTATTATCCAAAATTCGCAAAACATTTTTCGCTTCCCCCATTTATTTGCCATAGTGGTTACCTTTTTGAATAAGCCTATCCACCAGGTAATAAAAAGGAGAAATTCGATGACGATTAATGAAATTATTAACGCCATCGTGAAACTGGCGATAATAAATGGCAAGTTGGTTAAGCCCCAATTTTGGCGCCAGATAAAGATTGCCAGAATAGGCATGACAAAAATTTTATCTCTCAGCCTGTCAATTATGCTTCCGAAATTACTTTCAATCTTGAGTTTTCGAGCAATTCTTCCGTCAAAGAAATCGCTTAGCCCGATAAATACGGCCAGAGATGTTATTAGCCAAAGTTTTTTTGGTTCACTAATAGCAATTATCAAAAACCAGATAACTGCTAAAAAGCCGAAGATAGTAATGGCGTTAGCCAAATTTTTAAAAAACCATTCTTTTAATTCATTATTGAAGCCGTTCATTTTTCCTCCTTTTATTTTTAAATGAACTTTCTTGAAAATTATAATATTAATAGTTATAATATAACAATAAACATATTTTTACAAGATTTAGTCTGGCATTTTTTTAACGCTCCAGAAAAAATTTTCAAGAAATGGCAGAATTTTCTTTTGTTTAATTTGAATTATTTTTCAGTCTTAATTCTTCTAAAAACATTTATTTCTCCTTGACGAAGGTATTCTTATTTATGTGGCAAAATATTTGAATTCTGAAAAAACTTCCAGATTTTTGTTTTTAATATAATGTCTCGCATCATAGCAATTTTAAGAACCGTTTTTATAATTACTGGGTTTTACAGAAATTTTAATAGTTATTATCGGCGCAATAGTGTTTATTATCTGGTTTTTGTTACTGATTTTATTGTTAGCAGGTTTTTTCTTCGGATTGATACTACTTATTTAATTTTATAATTCAGTTAGCAGTGATACTCCGCTTGTTTCAGTGCTCATTGCATTAATTTGTTTAAGAGATTACTTGCTTTGCTCCATTTAAGAAGTTAAGCTTCTTTTTAATTTACAATTTTCTAAGAAGTTGATATACTAAAATTATAAGTTAATAAAATTATTATGCAAAATAATAAAAATAATGAAGTTATAGATTTAAGTAATGAGCTTGAAGATTCTAATGCAGGTGATGAAGATCAAGCGTCAGATTTATATTATCCTGGTACTCCAAAAATTATTCAATGGATGATTAAGTACTCAGGTGGATTTATTAAAAATGAAAGGCAGGCGAGTTATATTTTAATTGGATTTTTGGCAGTGTCAGTTATTATCATTATGTTTTTGTTTTTTAACAGAAATGGCGCTGGACAGAATATGAAACCATATCATCCTAATACTAGATATGGCGGAAAAAAACTTCCAGATAATGTACGTTAATTTTTATTATTTCTATATTATTTTATGCCATGGAAAATGAAAAATAATTATGGTTTTACACTTATTGAGCTTTTAGTGGTTATTGCTATAATCAGCTTAATAGCTAGCGCTGCTATAATCAGCTTGAATTCTGCAAGAGCTAAGGCTCGTGATTCTAAACGATTACAGGATATTAGCACTATTATAGAGGCAATTAAAATGTATGAAATAAATTATGATAAGTGGCCTGGTGAAGGAGATAGTAGTGGCGCACATTTAAGCGCAAAATGCAATAGTGATTTAAAAAATGATCTTAAGAAAGCTGGCTATTTGCCTAATATGCCTAGTGATCCACTTGATGCTTCATGCGATGATAATAGTGATGGGGCGTTTTTTTATGGCTGGGACTCAGGCCATTGCTGTGAAGGGTCATATTGCATTTCTATCAATCATCTTGAAACTCAAAATGCCATTAAACTACTTGCAAAAATTTATCCTGACAATGATGGGGATCTTTCTAATGGTGTTCAATATGTTACAGGCGGAGGGGATGCTAATATTGGGACAGGTGATGACTTTAATTATTGTTTTGTAAAGAATTAAAATAAGCAGCTTATTTAATTTTATAATTCAGTTAGCAGTGATACCCCGCTTGTTTCAGTGCTCATTGCATTAATTTGTTTAAGAGATTACTTGCTTTGCCTTACTTTACTTGTATGCGTATTGCATAAATAAGCATTATCAGGCCTTAGATATAATGTAAAAATTTTATCTTTTATTTATGCTTTATATTGGCACATCTGGTTGGACTTATTCTCATTGGCAAGGAATTTTTTACCCAGATGAGTTATCAAAACAAAAATGGTTTAGATTTTATGCTCAATATTTTAATACAGTTGAGATTAATTATTCTTTTTATCATTTGCCATCTGAAAAAACATATCAAAATTGGCAAGAAAAAGCTTCTGACAATTTTATTTTTGCTATTAAAGTTTCAAGATATATTTCTCATATCAAACGGCTGAAAAATGTCAAAAACAGTTGGCTACAATTTTATTCACGAGCTCAATTATTAGAAAATAATTTAGGACCATTTTTATTACAGATGCCGCCTAATTTTTTATTTAATCAAGAGAATTTTAAACAGCTGGAAAAAGTTTTAGCAGAAAATTTTAGCAATTCAATTAAAAAACTGAAATTAGCTATTGAATTTCGCCATAAAAGTTGGAACAATCAAAAAATATTTGATTTATTAAAAAAATATAATGTTGCTTTGGTAATTTCTAATTCTTCTCACTGGCAAGAAATAATTCAACCAAATTTAGCTAATTTTATCTATATTCGTTTTCATGGCCCAAGAGGATTGTTTTCTTCAAAATATTCGTCAAGCGAACTTAAAAATTGGGCTAAAAAAATAAAAAAATGGGAGAAAAATAAAGATATTTTTGTTTATTTTAATAATGATTCTAATGGATTTGCCCTACAAAATGCTAAAGAATTAAAAAGATATTTAAACTTAGGCCTTCTGTGAAAATTAAATAAAAAACCCTAACTTATTTAGGGTAACATTTTATTAATCAGAAACAAATATTGTCAATGTTTAATTCTTCTCATATTTTTTGAACTTATAGAAGCTTAGTTTTATTTTCTTAAACAATATTAACAGAAAAAAAGGAGCTTAACTTATTTAGCCAAAAAAGGGCTATGTTGCTATATAGTGCTTAGTCCATTGCACAGAAGTCTGTTTAAGCGATTTCTTGCTTTACCCCATTTAAGAAGTTAAGCTTCTTTTT
>JALTFF010000022.1 GCA_027007465.1 bacterium
TTAAATATTGTTGGCGCAAGTGGGCTATGAGCAAGAGCAAGAAATAGAGGACTGAATTAGCTACCAAAAGAACAGAGCTTTATATAAAAATCTAAGTGACATAATAGTGCGTGGATAGAAAAAAGAATGCGTGGCATAGGGACGAAACTTTAATTGATAAATAGAATAAACAAGGCATTAAAGAGCAGAAAGAGTGAGAATTTAATAGAAATAACATATATAAACAATAAATAATAATTTTTAAAAATTGTAAAAATATTATGTCGCAAAGCAAAGGACTTACAACTTTAGAAGCGAAAAAATTATTGTTAAAATATGGAGAAAACAGAATTAAAATAACTAAAAAAGTAAGTTTAATAAAAATTTTTATATCTCAATTTACCTCTCCTATAATTTTGTTACTAATATTGACTGCAATAATTTCTTTTTTTATTGACTATTTTAATACAAAAAATTATTTGGACAGTATTTTAATTCTAATTATAATTTTTATAGCTGGACTATCTAGTTTTGCGCAAAATTATAAGGCTGAAAAAATAATCAAAGCGTTAAAAAAAATGATCAGTCCAGATGCCATAGTGATAAGAGATGGTTATAAAAAAAATATAAGATCTTATGAGCTTGTTCCATCAGACATTGTTATTGTTGAGGCAGGGGACATTGCGCCAGCTGATATAGAGATATTAAAAGGAACCCTTGAAGTTAATGAGTCAACTTTTACAGGTGAATCAAAATTAGTTAAGAAAAAAAATGGAGCTAAAATTTTTTCTGGATGTGGAATTAATTCTGGATATGCTTTAACAAAAGTATTTGCCACAGGAGATAAAACAAAAATAGGAAAAATTGCGAATAAAATGCAGCAGATACATATAGCGCAATCTCCATTTCAATTTCAGATGGAGAAACTTACAAGAAAAATTGTCGTGATTACATCATTGATTATTGTTTTAACATTTGCCATAGGTCTTAAAAAATTTGGAATTATTGAAGCAAGTTTAATTGCTGTTTCATTAGCTGTTGCAGCTATTCCAGAAGACCTTCCAGCTATTATTACAATCGGCTTGTCTCTTGGAGCAAATAAAATGGCGAAGAAAAAAGCTCTGGTAAGGCATTTGTCAACAATAGAATCAATTGGTTCTATTGATACAATTTGCACAGATAAAACTGGAACACTAACAGAAGGTAAAATGAGAGTAAAGGAGTTATGGTCATTACAAACAAATGAAGAAGTAGAAAATTTAGCAAAGAAATGTTGTTATTATTGTAATGACGCAAAAGAAATATTTAATAATAATATAAAGAAATGGGTAGGGAATGAAACAGATATTGCCTTAAAACAATATAGTTTAGATTTTGTAGAAAAAGAGAAAAACAGGAGCCAAGAAATTTCTTTTACAAGCGAGAAAAAGATGATGACAGTTGTAATAGATGAAAAAATTATTTTTTCAAAAGGAGCTCCAGAAGTTATTTTAGAAAAATGTAATAAAATTTTTCTTGACAAAACAATTGAATTAGATAAGAATCTTAAAGAAAGAATAATTAGGAAGAATAGAGAGTTTACTTCAAAAGGTTATAGAACATTAGCTTTAGCATATAAACCATATTCAAAAGCATTAGAAGAAGATTTAATTTTTATATCTTTAATAATACTTTCAGATCCACTAAGAAAGGGAGTGAAACAAGCTATTGCTGATTGCTATTCTGCTGGCATAAGGATTATAATGATCACAGGAGACGATCCGTTAACAGCTAAAGCAATTGCCAGAGAGGCAGGAATGAGCGTAAAAGATGTAATTATTGGTTCGCATCTTGATAAAATGAGTGATAAAGAATTAGCAGAGAGTTTAAAAACTGTTAATATTTTTGCCAGAGCAACAGCTTTTCATAAATTAAAAATATTAAATATTTTGCAAAAGCAACATATAGTTGCAATGACTGGCGATGGGGTTAATGACGCTTTAGCTTTAAAAAAAGCAGATATTGGAATTGCCATGGGGATTAGAGGGACTGAGATTGCTAAAGAAGCAAGTGATATTATCTTATTAGATGATAATTTTACAAGCATAAGAGATTTTATAAAGCAAGGGAGGAGTGTTTTTGACAATATTCAAAGAGCTGTTAATTATCTTTTATCTTGTAATATTGCTGAAGTAATTGTTATTTTATTTACGACTTTAACTTTTTCATTTATTCCACTTTATCCAATACAAATACTTTGGATAAATTTAATTACAGATGGTCTTCCAGCTTTAGCGCTAATAACTGATCCAGTAAGAAAAGATATTATGTTCAGGCTACCTCATAATAAAAATAATGGCATAATAGATAAAAGACTTTTAATGTTTATTATAATTACTGGAATTAAAAATTCTTTGATTATTTTGGGGACATTTTTAATAGTTCTTACAATTACAAATAATCAAGCAGTGGCAAGAACTGCATTGTTTACAGGTTTTATCATATATGAGTTTGTAAGAATGGGAGTAATAGAGTATAATGAAAAATTAGTTGGAATAGAAAAATGGGCATTAAACAAACTTTTAATTTATGGGTTAACAATACCTTTAATTTTGCAAATTATTATTATTTATACTCCATTGTCATATTATTTTAATGTTGTTCAACTTGGAATTCAAGAGTGGTTTATTTTGATTATTGGCTCACTTATTGGGTTTATTTTAGGAATTGGTATTGTAAGAATTGTTGACAAGACAGCAAAAAATGGTTATAATATATAAATTATATGTTAAATATAAAGGACAAATATCCATTGATTATTATTGGAGCAGGTCCAGCTGGATTATCAGCTTCTGTTTATGCTTCCAGATATAAAATAGAGCATTTAATTATTAGCGAGTCATTAGGAGGATTGGCTTTTGAGGCGCATAAAATTTGCAATTTTCCAACAGAGCAAGAAATTTCTGGTATAGATATTATTACAAAAATGCAAAAGCATGCTGAAGCATTGGGAGCTAGTATAATTATGGACAAGGTGGTTAATATTATTAAGAAAGATAATTTATTTAAAATTACAACCCAAGCAAAAAAGGAATTTTTAGCGAACACAATTCTTTTAGCTATTGGAAACGAACATCGCCGTCTTAATCTGCCAGATGAAAATAAATTTATTGGACGAGGGGTTTCTTATTGCGCTACTTGCGATGCTATGTTTTATAGAGATAAAGTAGTGGCTGTTATTGGAGGAAGCGATAGCGCAAATACAGCCTCGCTTTATTTAGCAGAAGTGGCTAAAAAAGTTTATCAGATTTATCATAAAGACAAATTAAGGGGTGATATAACATGGATTGAGCAAATTAAAAATAATGATAGAATTAAAGTTATTTATAATACAAATGTGATTGGATTAGAAGGCGAGGAAAAATTAGAAAAAATTATTTTAGATAAGCCATATAATAATTCAAAACAATTAGATGTTAATGGTTTATTTATTGAAATTGGAAATG
The DNA here is from genome assembly GCA_027007465.1 of bacterium. Classification (GTDB taxonomy): domain Bacteria; phylum Patescibacteriota; class Patescibacteriia; order Patescibacteriales; family JALTFF01; genus JALTFF01. The sequence goes on from JALTFF010000022.1 coordinate 3,465, forward strand.
TACCTCAAAAAGTGTTAATAGAAATGCTGTCATTAGAAACAGATAAAAATAGTTATATTAAAGTAGGCAGTAACCAGAGAACAAGTCAAAAAGGGATTTGGGCTGCTGGAGATATTACAACAGCTTCTAATAATTTTCATCAAATTATTACAGCTTGCAGTGAAGGAGCAATTGCAGCTGAAAATATTTTTAATTTTATTCAAGAGAATAAATAAATTTTAATATTCTGAATCTTGGTTTTTTGTGCGCAGTACATTAGA
>JALTFF010000023.1:0-766 GCA_027007465.1 bacterium
ACACAGTTCCTAATTCATTAGATAGTGTTTTTCGCCAACTTGGCCAAACTGATATTGAACGATGAGGAAGGTAACTGCCTGATTTTAATTGAGGGTAATAACCATTTTGTTGATAATAATGATTTATCAATAATCTTAATTCAACTAAATCAGCCATTCTCCTTGTGTCTCTAATTATTTTAGCTTTTTTAGTTGCGCTGTTATTAGTATTAAATTTTAAATTATTAATTATTTGACTAATTATTTTCTTAGTGGCTTGTTCTGCGTTTTGATTAAAAGAAATAATAAAAATATTAGTGTAAAATTCATTATTTTTAAGATTAGCTATATTTACATAAACTGTTCTTCCATCTTTAATTGCCCTATAATTATTAACTTGTAGACTAATTGGATTTCCTTTTTTATTAACATTTTCTAAATACCATCTCATAGCTGAATAATGCTTTGGATTAGGAACTATACGAATAGCAATAGAATCTGGCGAATCAGCGTATGATGATAAAAATAAAAAAGAAAATAATAAAATAGTCAAAAATATAATTTTAAAATAAGCTGATTTTTTTATTTTTTTAAACATAAATTATTTTTAAGTCACTATACAGCGACTTAATCCTTTTTCATCCATAAATATTATCCACCTGGCGTTGCGCTAACTTTATTAGAATAATTTGTTTCTTGTCCTTGCTTATTTTTAGCTACTACAACAAAGTAATAAGTTGTTCCATTTGTTAATTTAGTAATAGAAGTAGAAGTAGCTTGAATATCA
>JALTFF010000023.1:866-11709 GCA_027007465.1 bacterium
CGCTGTAATATAATTTATATGCCTGGCTATTCTCCACTTTATCCCAACTTAAATCTACTTGATTATCTCCAATAGTTTTAACAGTTAGATTAGCTGGCGCTGACAATGGCGTTGCGCTAACTTTATTAGAATAATTTGTTTCTTGTCCTTGCTTATTTTTAGCTACTACAACAAAGTAATAAGTTGTTCCATTTGTTAATTTAGTAATAGAAGTAGAAGTAGCTTGAATATCATCCTTTGAATTTTTAGATAAATCGTCTGTATCGCTGTAATATAATTTATATGCCTGGCTATTCTCCACTTTATCCCAACTTAAATCTACTTGATTATCTCCAATAGTTTTAACAGTTAGATTAGCTGGCGCTGACAATGGCGTTGCGCTAACTTTATTGCTTTTCTCGCTTTCATTATTGTAAAAATCATAAGAGCTTATAGCAAAATCATAACTAACTCCATTTGTTAAGTTGTTTATATTATACTCAATTACATCTCCAACATCAAATACTTGCGCGTAAGACCCTGCTCCTTGAACCTTGTAATATAATTTATAACCCTTTGTGTCATCTGAATTAACATTCCATTTTAAACTTACACTGCCATTGCTAATATCTTTAACTTTAAATCCAGTTGGTATTGTTGGCGCTGTATTATCTATTGGAGTAGCATTTACTTCATTAGAATAATTGCTTTCACCACCTTGTTGCCAATAAGCTGTTACAGCAAAATAATATTTTGTTCCAATAGCTAAATTTTCTATTGTTTTTTCTGTTATATTTCCAACATCTATTGAGCTAGTATAATATTTTGAATTTATGCCATAATAAATTTTATAACCACCTAAATTTTTTCCAGCTGGCACTCCTACATTATTCCATTTTAATTCCACCTTGCCATTGCTGTTTATTGTTTTATTACTAGCGCTTAAACTAATCGCGCTTACATTTGGAAGTTTTTGCCTAAAGAAATAAAGTTCTTTTAATTGTTTATGAGCGCAATATCCATAATAACAATCATTGTCATTGCTACAAGGCAAACCAATTTTTTCACCGCCATTACATTTTCCATTAGAGCACGCAATAGCTTGTTCATCCCCATTTTGGTCTAAATATTTATTACAATCAGAATCATTATTACATTTCTTCCCTTTTTTAATCCCAGCCCAACAAACTTTATTATTAGAAGTAGATTCATTTTTTTCAACTGGATTAACTTCTATTGCTGGTAAATCATCAGCTGTGCCTTTATTTTTATTGTCTCTACAATAATACATTTCAAAATTATAATCCCTATCTTCATAAGGATGCCAATTAACCGGGTCTCCAAAATAGTTTAAAGGCGGCCATGGATTAGCGCACAGAAAAACATAAACAGTTGATGTTCCAGTAATATTTCTTTTAGAATCACCAAATGGAGAGCTTTTAATAGTTGAGATAGCTGTAATTTTAGCGCGCGCGTCTTGAACATTGCCAGAAGTTACTGTTTGAACCTGTTTAACTTTTCCATTAGTATCTTTCTCATTTGTCACTGAAGCTACTTTTTCATTTGTAGAACTCCACTGCCATGTCCAATCATAAACATCTTTCATTGGAACTATTTCTTGCCCATTCTCATCAATTGCATGAGCAATGAATTCTTTTTTATGCCCTACTGTTTGAAATAAATAAGAATTTGGTTCAATTTTTACTTTATCAAATCTACATAGCGCTGGATTTTTGCCTTGCGCTGTCGCTGTTGTAAAAGACCAAACTTTTCCATAATATCTCTTATTATTAAAAGTGCAATCATTATTATTAGCGCAGCTATCTGCCATACTCACCTTGTCTTTAGAGACAACACCTTCTGCCAAAGAATCAGCTAAATTAGAATCGCCTTTTATTATTACATAGTATGTTCTGCCTGGATCTAATAATTCAACAGGCGAAAAAATAAGTTCAGTAGCCTTTTCTTTGTCTAACCAACTAACTGTTCCTTGAATAGCGCAAAAATTATGATTAGAAGCTGCTCTAACTTTCTGGCTAATTATTTTAGAAAAGAAATTACTAACTTTTCTAATAATTAAATCAACAATTCTATGGGCAAATGATTTTTCTTTATTAGTATTATAAGTTAAATAAACAGTCCCTTTTGGACAAATTTCATCACCATAATCTCCAACAACAATTATATTGCCAGTAAAACTATTAAAATCCATTTTTCTATCAAATTCTGCTTTAATAACTGTATTTGTGCAGACATTAGTTGCTTTATTATCAGGAGTAGTTGTAGCAACTTTTGGTCTTGTATAACAACAAGAATCTGCTCCACAACCAATTCTAAGTGTATCTCCGCAATTATTATCACTTATACATCCACAACAAACGCCCCGATTTTCTCCTGTGCAAGGACCTTTATTAGGCTCGCATTTTAATTGAGTATATGGGTCTCCAGTGTCAATATCTTTGCATTTGTCATTATTAGGATCGCAACAACAACGGCAACTGCTTAAAGTATTAGTTTTTTCTAAACAACTATAGCCAGTTCCGCAATTTTCAACTCCTGTATTGCATTTAAGTTTAGGTTCTGCTTTTTTTATACATTTAGTTCCAACTAATCCAGCAGAACAACTACTAATACAAGTACTAGTGGCGCTATAATCACCCTTTATAACAGGATTATCTAAATCACATTGATCTTGATTAGGCTCTTTTTTGCAATTATAATAAGCGCAATAGCCATCAGATATTAAAGTTCCATTTCCGCCGCGGCATTTATTACCTTTTTCAGCGTCAATACAACAAAAAGAATTATGGCTTTGGCATCCACTAACTGTAAGTTGGGTGCAATCACGGCAAACACCATCTAACTTACCATCTCCATTAACATCAACTGAAACATCGCAATACTTGCCAGTATGTCCAAAACAATTACAAGCCTTATCAGATAAAGCTATTTCATCGCCAGTAATCTTACCATCATTATTTGTATCAACTCTACAGCCAGAGCAATAACCATAAGTATTATTACCAGATACTTTATCTTCACCGCATTTGCCTTCGCATTTTAATGGAGCGCAACAATCTTCATTCTCTTTTTCTTTTCTGCAACAACATTCGCAAATTTTATGTTTTGAATTATTATAAATACATTCTCCATTATTGCATATAGAGTCATTAGGGCATATATTATTGCCACCTTCTGCAATGCAAACTCCAGTATTGTCCTTACCATTATTATCATCTATACAACTAAACCCATCACTACATTTATTACAAGTAGCTGGATTATTAAAAGTTCCTAAAGTGCATAAGCCATTGGATTCTAAAAATGAACTATCAGGACAGCTTGTTTCGCCTTGATCAATCTGCCAATAAAAATTATCGCCAACTTTATTGCAAAAAGGAGAATAGCCATTAAAATTACTAATGCCATTAATACTGTCTCCATTATAAATAGAGCAAGTTGACGAGCTAGTTTTTGTTCCTTTAATACAAGCGTTAAATTCTGAACTATAAAAACAACTATCTTCATTAGAACATTGTTTAAATAATTGCTGACAATCACAACTACCTGCATTAGTAATATTGCCAGTGCTGCACATTCCAGGAGAATTAGGACACATACCAGCTGCGTCGCATTCTGAACCAGTGTTAAATCCAGAGCAAGAATATTCTTTTCCATTATCATTGCCACTATTATTTCCAACAGAATTTAATGTAGAAAAAGTCCAATAATATTGGCAATGATCAGAACCTATTTGATAACCGCAGTCATCAATACTTGACATACAACTGCCCCTATGATAATAATCAGCAGGGCAACAAATTGGATTTTCATCAGAACATTGTTCATTGCTTTGACAATATTGAACAGTAAAATTCATTGGATTACTAGTCAACACATTTTTTAAAACTCTTACACTGCCTGATTGAGCGCTATCAGGAACTTTCACACTGACTTTATCTGCTTTATCTGACTCATTATGATGTAATTCCCAATTACTTTGGCTTGGATTAGCAAGTTTATCAATAGAAAAAATAACATTGCTATTTTCTTTTTCAAAATATTCACCATAAAGAGTTGTTTGTGATTTAACTGGTCCATTATTTGGCTCAATCTTACATAATCCAGGATTTAAAGAAATACTTTTATCAACATTAAATTTATCATTACTAATACCAGACAAACCATTATTATTTCTTACTGTTAAAAAATAATTACCATTATCAATATTTGGAACCTTAACAATGATTTGGCTGTTTGTCCAAACACTATTAGAACATTCATTAGGAAAATTATAATTTGCAGTCTCATTCCCAAACATAACTTCACCGTTTTTTCTAAAATGTCCAAAATTAGATCCAATAATTGTCACATACTGGCCTGGAGGGCCTTTCTTTGGAAAAAAATACTGCACAATTGGCGTATCAGGACTTACTTTATTTGTAAAATAAATTGGATTAGAGTTTATATCCCCTATTTTAATAAAACTAGTTGTTAATCCAGGAGCTAAAAGCGGCACAGTTCCAGTAGCAAACAAACCATCTAAACTAAATCTATCAGACAAAGAAGATTTATTTTTTTTATTAGATCCAAAAAGAATTCTTTTATTATCCCCAGAAAAACCAACTCCAGCATAACTTATTTTTTGTTTAAAATAGCCCTCTGTCGGAGTTATTTTGCAAATTCCTGGTCTATGCACATTATTAACTGTAAAATCATTTAGATTAGGACCCCTATCATCATTGCTGTCGTCAGAAAATCCATTAGCGCTTTCAACTCTTATAATGCCGCTTACAGCGCCTTCAGGAACAACAACAATTACTTGATTGTCTTTCCAATAACTATTACATTTAGGATTAACTTGATCTGGAAATTTAGCTTGGACATAACTATTTCCATTATAAAAATAAACCGCGCCAGGTGTCTTGCCAAAAAATCTTCCGCCAATTGTCACCATAGTTCCTATAGCTCCATTGTTTGGCAAAAACCAATCAATAATTGGTTTATCTTCGCAAACACAGCATGTGTTTCCATTAGTTATACTATAACCTTTTTCTTTGCAAGTTTCAGAATCTGAACTGTTAGGGTAATCTCCACAATTACAAAAATAAGAAGCGCAATTATCATTACTGCAATTTTCTTCTGGATTTTCTTTTGAACAAGAAGCAGATAAATTTATACCACAAGCTGCTCCACTACAACCAGCGCAATCTTTACCTCCACAATCAATTCCTTGTTCATCACTATCTTTAATGCCATTGCAACAATGAGCTGGCCTTAATGTCATTGATAAAGAATCATTAGCTGAATGGTCATCTAAATCTTGAGCGATAACTGTTAAAGTATATTTTTGTCCAGCAATATAGCCTTTGTCATTATTAGGTGTCCAAGTTGTTGTAGCAGTAAAATTTTTACAATCATTAAGAAAACAAGGGAATAAAACAGAATTAAAAGCGCTGTTGTCTTGACTGTCTGAAAACATTATATGCGCTATTCCACTCTCATCATTAGCTTTAGCTTTAATAATATTTTCATATCCTAAGCAAATTTGAGGGCTGACATTGCTTATTTTAATACTTGGCGGACCACAATCAATTACATTAGAAGTGGAAAAATTAGAATTAAACTCCTCATAAAGATTGTTTCCATTAGTATCTTTTACTCCAGTGCTAACATTTACTTGAATGTTTTTATTTGGATTAAAACATCTTTGCCCTGTAGCGCAACTATCTAATGGGCATTCTGTTTCTGGCTTAAACTCAACTATATTATTTTTAACTGTATAATTATCTGACTCACTATTGCCTAAGTCAAGAGGAGAACCATTTTCTGAAATTTTTATAGTGTTTGAATTTACAGTGCTTGAATCTATGTTATGATTAAAATATATTCTAATAACAACATTTCTAATAACATTTTTAGCTCCATTGCGCGGAGATATATCTGTAATAATAAAGGCTCCATTTGGCGCTTTATTAGAAGGGCCAGAACCATCAGAACTGCCGGGCGGATTTGTGTTTGTTGATTGCAACATTTTACTTATTACAAACCAAGCAATTGTCCAAGCAGATAAAATAATAATCAAGCCAATCACAGCGCTTGTTAAAACTTTTTTAGCTTTTTCAACTTTGTCTTGCTCGCCTTGTGATGTCATCCATAAATAACCGCCATAAAGAATAATAAAAACAGCGACAATACTTAAAAAGCCCAATGAAATATTAACCACTTTTGCAGCTATTTCTCTTGGATTTTTAGCTCCTAATCCAATATTAGCCGCATAATTTTCTCCAACATTAACTTGGGCAAATCCAACTATTGGAATAGATATTAAAATCAAAAATGCTATTGTAATAAATATTTTTTTAAACATAGATTATATTTACCAGGAGCTAAGCTCCTTTTTAGAACTAAGCTAAGGCTTCTTTACGTTATTCAAAGTCAGAGCAAGAAAATCAGTTAATCTATTTTGCTGGATAACAATATTGATCAGCTGAACTTTTAGCATTGCCATTACAGCAAGAAATGCCATTACTTAGATTAGAACATCCAGGCCCATTTGCTGGGTTATAACAATTTTGATAAATATCTTCAACACCAGAACCAACTAAAAAATTATACTTTGCTTCAATTAAAGGACTATGTTTAATAATCACTCTTGTTCTATCCTTAAAACCATCGAGCGGAGCTTCATCCAAGTCTTCTTTATAAACCCAATAACCTAATGGTTCTGTTGTGTTATTAATAAAAATCAAAAATTCTTTTTCTTTGCCATCCTTATAATACTCGCCATATCCAACTCCAGGTTTTAAAGTTGAACTGCTCATTAGTTTGCTGAATTTTATTATCACTGGATCTGTTGTGCTTACTCCGCTCGCGCCAATATCTGGACTTATTTCTTTAATAATCGGAGAACTAACATCAACTTTATCGCTAATCCAAAATGACCACTGATAATCATCGCCTTCATTCTTTTGTAGTTCTGATTCACGGACTAATAAAGCTTCTGCTTGATTACCATCTGGATATTGACATTTGCTCGTGTTTCCACAAACAGTAGTGGCGTTATCATTATTACAACTTTTACCTATATTTTCTCCACTTGCGCAATCAGCAAATATCTCATTTTCATTATAAGCTGGCTTGCCGCTTTGGCTTTTAGGACCTTGAGCATTATTATCTTTATTTCCATCTAATGAATTAGCTGCCATATCCATTACACCAGAGCTAATATTCGTCATATCTGATGATGGATAATTAATATTTTCCTTTGATTGGCAAACATTAATATTGCCAGATTTTAAGCAATTTGGATAACTACCATCAGTGCAATCACTATTATTATTACAAGTTTTTAAATTAGCTGCTTTAATAATAACTTTTAAATTAGAAAAAGGCGGCAGGCAATATATTTTATCTCCACAAGCATTAACACTACAATTATTATTGCTAAAAAATTCTGTTGTTTTGTATTGATTGCTAATTTTAAATTCTCCTGATAGATAATTTCCAACGCATTTTCCTTTGTCATTACAATTAAAAGACAAACATTCTCTATTAGAAGCGCAATTTTCACCATTTGATTTTAATGTATCAATTCCATTGCTGCATTTTCCATCTACGCAGCTTCCAGAAGCGCATTCTGTATCTTGAACGCAATCATTATTATTGGTCTTTAAATTATTAACTATTCTTAAACTATTAGCTATTTCAGATGTTTTACCAGAAATAGCCACTGGATTTATTGCTTCTGTAAAATTAATTTGAACAATAGAATTTATAGGCTGATCTGGCTGATCTTTTACATTTATTACTGAGACTTTATCACTTCCATTAGCCATATTAGTAATTTTTAACTTATCAGTATTATTAGTGGTTAAACTAATTCTATTACCAGCCTTACCTAAAACTTTTGCTATTAAATTAACTTTATTATCAGTTGACTTAGCGCTTAATAAAGAACTTAAATTTTGGTTTATTTTATTGCTTATATTTTTAGCAGTGCTATTTTTATCAGAGCCAACTTCTATTTCATTATCTTTAACGTTTCCTTTAACAAAAGTATATGTTTTATCATTAATGCTTAATGTAGTTGGCTGGACTTCTGCTGTCACTTTAATTTTCCACTGATTACCTTGTGTAAAATCTCCATCTGTTGTTAAAGATAAGCCACAACCTATTGAAACAACTCCATCTTCTAAATTAGGATCATCAATTAAGCCAATATTTATCTGTTCAGAATTAGAAGTAGAGCTAGCAGAACCATTATTTATAGTCACAGTTATTGTTCCATCTGATAAACAACTATATTTACCGCTCACAGTTGCTGATTCTGAATCACCTTGAGGAACAGCATTGCCAACAATAGCTGCTTTATAATAATTTGGCTGATTTATAACTTCAATAGCGCCAGTAGCTGCCACAGCATTGCTTACTAATTTTTCTTGATCCTGTTTATTGTCTGGATATGGAAAAACACTCTTAACTTTTGGTGGAGTTAAATCTAAGAAAGTGCTCACTTCAAATTTCCATTGATAATAACCATCAATTCCAAGATCAATATTTGCTCCATCTTTTAACTTGATATTGTCCATTAGTTTAACAGAATACCAAATTTTTTCAGAAGGAGAACCTAAATATTTAATAGGTTTAAAAACAAATGTCTTATTGTCATTGCTAAAAGCCTTTATTTGAGTAATATTATTATCACAGTTTAATGGACTGCCATTACACTGATCGCCCATATTATTTATAAAAACCCTAATATTTTTTGCCTTAATTAAACCGCCATTACATTTTGCTGTGCCATTTTCAATAGTCGTATTACAAATAGTATTTGGATTAATTTCTCTTTTAAATGTTACTGCAATAAAAGTATTTCTAGGGACATTTCTCTGATCTGGCTCTGGATAAACGCTTTGAATTATGCCAGCGCCAAGAGCGCTAATATAACCTTGAGAAGGTTTAGGATTTGTAGGAGGGCCTAATTTTGTTGCCTGCAACATCCTGCTGATAATAAACCAAGCAATTGCCCAAGCAGATAAAATAATAATCAAGCCAATCACAGCGCTTGTTAAAACTTTTTTAGCTTTTTCAACTTTGTCTTGCTCGCCTTGTGATGTCATCCATAAATAACCGCCATAAAGAATAATAAAAACAGCGACAATACTTAAAAAGCCCAATGAAATATTAACCACTTTTGCAGCTATTTCTCTTGGATTTTTAGCTCCTAATCCAATATTAGCCGCATAATTTTCTCCAACATTAACTTGGGCAAATCCAACTATTGGAATAGATATTAAAATCAAAAATGCTATTGTAATAAATATTTTTTTAAACATAGACTGTTTTTTTAAATTGCGCCTTCTTAGTAAACAAAGTATCACTGCTCAAAAAGAATCTAATCTCTTTTTTTTATTAAACATTCAATCCTCTTTTTAATCCCCTAACTAACTTGTAAATTTTATACCATTTTTTATCAAATACTAAATCAAAAGTTCCTGGAAACTGAACTTCTGTTTGGCTAAATCCCTTTTTAAATCTTGTTAATCCTTTCCATTTTTTTTCATCAACGCCATAAAAATCATAGTATTTATATTTTAACTTTTTTGCAGTGTTTATGCAATGCCATTGCAATAAATATGGCGCCATTAAATAGCGATAATTATAATCACTAGCTCCATGAATATAAGTGGCAGTTTGATTAAAAAAAACAATCATAATAGCTGCAATAATTTTGCTTTTATATTTTGCAACAAAGAGTTTAATTGTTAATTCATCATTTAAATTTTGCCCATCAATGCTTAATAAATTTTTATAATAATTTTTTTTATGAGTTCTAAAACCATCTCTTTTTGATGTGGCTTGCAATAAATTCCAAAATTCTTCAAAGTAATCTTCTTTATTGCGCGCTTCTGCCTGCTTTATTACAACTCCTTTTTTTTGAGCTAAGCGAATATTATACCTTGTTTTCTGATGCATTTGAGCTAATAATTCATCCTGGCTTTTGTTTAAATTTAAAATCACTGTCTTGCTTGGCTGAATATCTATTGTTTTTTCAATGCGCGCATCTTTAACTAAATCAAATCTTGGCTCAAATCTTAAAAATATTACTTTTTCATTTTGAGCTAATTCTGTTATTTTATCAAATAATGGCTTTGTTTCTTTATTTTTAACAACAGGCCCAGCTGGACAATAAAAATAAGCCTTATTAAAAGCTAAATATTTTTTTATAATCTGGCACTGGGCTTTTTCATTAAGTTTAATTCTAAAAATTTTACTTTTATTAGCTTTTTGAATTTCACCCCACTGCCAAGATTGCAAAAAACTGCCATTATTTTTAATAATAAATTCATTCCAATTTTTCTTTTCCATAACACAAATAAATAGATTAAAAAAGTTTAACTCCTTTTTGCGCAGTTTACTTTTTTATTATCTTTTAATAACCCACTCATAATCAAGAAAGATATTATCATTGTCAGTGGTGGTATTTCTCCCAGCTTGAGTACTTAAAAATATGTATTGTGTGAATAACTGTTTCCAGAAATATAAAACCAATGTAATGCCCAATTAAAATATTATACAAATCAGTTTTATTATAATTACCTATTTGCTGCCCCAAATTAATATTAGACTTTCTGTAATTAATTTATTTAATACCCATTGCTCCATTATTATTCTGTTTATTTCACAATATGTCTGTTGCATTGCCTGCGCGTAGCGCGTAAGCAGTGATACTTATTTTTTGCAATAAAATCTATTTTCCTAAATTTTTCAAAGCTTGTCTAATTCTTTCTCCGCTATCCTTTATTTTAGAATCAACATTTCTCAATGCATTTCTTGCTTGAGACAATGAATATCCAAGCCC
>JALTFF010000024.1 GCA_027007465.1 bacterium
TCAAGTGTTTTTATAGTGCTATTTTAAAAGATTTCTCTTCAATGTCAGATAGGTAGGAAATTACTCTGATATTATTTCGCATCAGAATAGTAAGAAAGACTGTCATTCTGAATGGAGTAAAAAAATCTTTAAAAGCAATTAAGAATACGCTATTAAAGAAACTTAACTCTCTAATAAAGTTAAACTCCTTTGCGCATAGAACAGATTCTTTAATGTTTTATGTTTGCGCTATTATGTATTACTCGCTATTTTATGATAATATATTTTTATGATTTATAAAAAATTTACTAATTTATTTTTTCTAATCATATATAGTATCCTTATTTTACTTTCATTAAATTCACTTATTGGAGCAATAATATATTATTTTTACAAACTAAATAACATTGCTGTAGTTTTCACATTGATAATATCTTTTACAATATTTATTATTGCTCAAAAAAAGTATAAGATAATAAGCGCAACACTTTCAATATTTAAAAATAATAATCAAACTTCTAATTTAAATACTTCTAATTCTAAAAAAAATAAAATTATAAATTACTTCTTATTTTTTGCGTATTTAATAACAATTTCTCTCTGTTTTTACATTCTTTTTAAGAACAATACAGTAAGCTCTATTTCCTCTCCTTGGCAAGTATTGCCAAAAAATTTCTTTGTATTATACAGTTTAGCAACTCTTTTATTGTTATTTATAATAGTTAGACAAAATAAATCTCATACATTAGATGTTAATCCAATAATCCTAATTATATTGTATTATTTCTTAAGTTTTAGCATTATTTTAATTATTTATCAGCTTAACTATGGCTTTGATTCATTTATCCACCAAGCTACTGAAAAGCTAATAAATTCAAATGGAGCTGTAACTCCAAAACCACTTTACTATCTCGGTCAATATTCATTGGTTGTTATTTTACATAAAATCACTGGCTTAAGCATTAGTTTAATAGATAAACTTATCACACCACTACTCTCCTCAATATATTTGCCATTAACATTTTACTTAATTGTTCAAAAATTTATTAATAATAATTTTATAAAACTGAAAAATACATATTTAACTAGTTTATTTATTTTAGCTCTCCCCTATTCTTTTTTTACATTTACAACACCGCAAAATTTAGGATATTTTTATTTAGTTTTAATAATTTTATTAAGTTTAAAATCTTTTAATAAAAATATCCTTATCTTAATGTTCCTTTTTTCATTTACAGCCCTACTAATTCATCCATTAGCTGGTGTCCCAGCTGTCTTGTTCAGCTTTTTAATTTTAATTCAATATGTTTTTTATAATAAAAAAGTTAATAAAAATATTTTTGCTCTTTTTGGCGCTGTTATTTTTTTAACAATTATATCAATCCCGCTAATGTTTTACTATGTCCAATATAGTATTGGCAGTAAAATGCCTACTATTAAAAATGCTAAAACGCAAATTCAACAAATAAGTAATAATTTTCCATGGCAACAAAGTTTTATTTTAAATTTTATATATTTTTATAAATGGAATTTAATCCCCATTATTTTTTTCTTAGTAATATTAGGTATTATTCTATATTTTAAAGATAAAAAAATAAACTTTAAGCAAATACTTTACAATAATTGGTTTGCCTATTTTTTAATGTCAATATCACTTTATTTATCATATTTATTAACTAAATTTTTAAACTTTAACTTTCTTATTAACTATGAAAGATCTATTTTTCCAAAAAGAGTTTTAATAATTGCCACCTTATTTCTTCTTCCATTTATTATTTTAACTATCTATAAATTTATTGAAAAGATTTTAAAGTCAGAAAAAATAATAAAATATCCGATGCTATTATTTATCGCCTCTTTGATATGCTCTTCTTTTTATTTATCATATCCGAGATTTGATAATTATGAAAATTCTCATGCTCATTCTACTTCAATTTCAGATATAAAAGCTGTAAAATGGATTGAAAAAAACGCTCATAGCAATAATTATATTGTTTTAGCAAATCAGCAAGTCAGCGCAGCTGCTATAAATGAATTTGGATTTAAAAAATATTACAAAATAATCAATAAAAATACTAAAAAAATAGAACAAATTTTTTATTATCCAATTCCAACTGGAAATATACTTTATCAATATTATCTTAAAATGGTTTATGATAAACCCTTAAAGAAAACAGCCAAACAAGCAATGTCGCTTGTTAACGCAGACAAAGCCTATTTTGTCTTAAACAAATATTGGTGGGCTTATGATAAAATTGTAGCTCAAGCAAAATTGCAAGCTAATAAATACAAAGATATTGATAAAAAAATAATGATTTTTGAATTTCAATAATGCTTAAAACTTATAAATACTCTTAAAATATAAATACCCTATGCAATTGCATAGGGTATTTATTTATAAGTCTTTTTTTACAACTATTCGTTATTGTTGCTATTCTCATCATTGTCATCAATAATTTTTTCAGTGTTAGTTCCATCTATCTTTGCAATAACATTTTTATTATTATCTGTTGTAATCTCACTTCCTATTTCATTGATATAATCAATAGCTGTATCTGCTGGCTCTTTAATTTCTGGCAATGAACTTACAACTACAACTTTATCTGCTATTATAATAGGCAATTTAGAATTTCTCGTTCCTCTAATGCGAACTTTATCACCAACTTTAATATCAGAAATACTTGCATTTATACTTGTTCCAATAATTATTTTTGTTTTATCCCCAATGTCAACTCTTAATTCTTTACTTTTTTTACGTGTAATTAAATCTTTTATTTTAATTCCATTATGCATTATCCTTTTAATTCTTATCTTTTTATATCTTATCCTTCTTATAAATTTACCAATTTTCTTAGCTGCTATTTTTTTAATACGGTTTTTTATTTCTTTTCTTAAATTCTTTACTTTAATCCTGTTTTCTATTTTATTCTCAGCTTTTTGTTTATATCTATTTACTAACTTATTAGAATTAACTAATTGAGCATGAATATCATTCTTCTTTTTAGATAATTCAAATAATTTTTTCCTTAATTTTACAAGAGGCAAGTATTTAATTGGAGTCCAGTTAACTATTAAATGCTTATTTTGAACATCAACGCTTTTAACAATTCCCGCATATCCTCTCATAGATGTTTGCCAAATTGAATTATCTTTTACTAACTTAGCATCTACTGTTCCATCATCATTAACTCGTCCAACAATCATAACTTTATCACCAACTGAAAATTCATCTAAACCAACCCTTCCAAAATATTTACGCACCAAACGGGTATTTTCAGTAATATTGACAGTTACTAATTTTCCTTCTGTTCCGATTAAATTATTAACATCATTAGGGCGTAATCCAGGTGTTTTATCAATGCGAACTTGCAAAGTTGTTGGAATAATAGTGCTATTTAATCTAACAATAGTGCCACGCGGAGTAAATGTTCTAATTTTCATAAAAAGATCTTTTCCTCTTCGTAAAACAACAATAATCTTGGCAACTGGCGCTTTTCCTCTACGAACTAATAAACGGCTACGAATACGATCTCCAATCCTTAAATCATCAACACTAGCTGGATTTTTTAAGCCTGCCACAATGCGAGATTTGCTGTCATATTTAAATTTATGTTCTTTATTCATCCATTGATAAACAATTTCATTTTTAGCTTTGTCAATTTTTGTAATCCAACCATTAGCTCCCTTATTTGACACAATTTTAATTGAGGCATTTATTAACACTGATGCGTCAATAGTATTAGTATTTTCATTTTTCTTTCCAATTACTTTAATTTGGTCTCCAGGAATCCAATCAGAAAGTTTAGTTGTCTGCCATCTACGTTGGCCCAAAATAGTATTTTTAGAAATATTAATAGTATAATCCTCCCCGCCTTTATTTTGCCTTACAATAATAGTTGTTGGAATGTCTGTGCTTCCTATTTCAATTAATTTTCCTGCAAAATTAATTGCTCTAGTTTCTTCTCTTAATCCAGTTTCGCTATTAAGAGTAATACATTTCCCATCATATGAAACATCTACTCCATTCTGTTCTTCTGCAACGCATTTATTTTGATAAGTTTTATTGTCAATACCACAAACTGGTTTATATTCTTGAGAGCAAACAACATTACTCTCTGTATTTTCTTCTGCTAATGTTGGAGAAACAAAGACAGTCATTGGTAAAATTATTGATAATGATAAAAATGAATATAAAATTCTTTTAATCATAACTTAAAATAATTAGTTATAAATAATATTATAATTATATATAACTAATAATAAAACATAATAAATATAAAGCACTATCGACCTTTTATTATATTATATGATAAATGTAATTTGAATTAAAGCCGCCAACAACTTAACATAATACTACATTGAAAAGAAAGCAATTCAACCTGCCTGCAACATTATGTAAAGCATTATAAGCAGAGAAATCAGCCATTTTTAACTTCACTTTGAAGTATGCAAATTTGGACAATCTTCTTTATTGCTTGCTCTGTTAGAAATTCTAATAACAATAGATAGAAAAAAAACAAAGCATTTCTAATAGAACTCTAAGCTCAATGTGCATTAAGGTATTGCATTGTTAATTGCGTCTTGAATCTTGATAGAATTCACTATACTAAAACAACTCTGGTTTATATCCAGTTCTCTTTATATTCCTCACTAAATTTTTTTTATCAATAAAAAGTATGCCTTCTAAGTGATCTACTTCATGCTGTATAACGCGCGCAAACAATCCTTTTGCCTTTAATTCCTTTTTCTTACCTTTAATGTCTTGAAATTTAACTGAGATTTCTTTATGCCTTTTTACTTCACCAAAAGTGTTTGGAATTGACAAGCAACCTTCTTCTCCCCATTCCATAGATAATGATTTTTCAAAAATAACAGGATTGCAAAAGACAATAGGGCCATCTTTTGTCATAACAACTATAATTCTAATATTTTTCGCAACTTGAGGAGCTGCTAAGCCTATCCCATCTTTATATTCCATTGTAATTGCTAAATCATCGGCTAATTTTTTTAAATTATTATCAAATTTTTCAACTTTAACTGATTTTTTATAAAGTATTGGACTTGGATAAATAGTAATTGGTAAAATTTGCGGAGTCATAAAAATTATATTTCTAATATTTGAACTTTTGAAAATAATTGATGATGACCATATGTCCTTTTATATCTTGTTTTTGGCTTGTATTTTACAACTTTTACTTTTTTATCTCTATCTTGCTCTAAAACTTTTCCTTTAACTAATTTACCTAAGCTTGGCTTTCCAATCTTTATTTCTTTGCCATCCTCATTAGTTTTTAATAGGGTTTCAAACATTATTTCATCACCAATTTTCTTGTTAATTTTTTCTACTTTAATTATCTGACCTTTTTTTACTTTGTATTGTTTTCCTCCTGTTTTAATTACTGCTAAATCCATAATAAATATAATTCAATTTAAAAAATTAAATTTTAAAAATTGAAAAGTTAACTAATAAAATTATAACAAATATAAAAAAATACGCAACTCACAATTCTGGCTTTGTTTTTCTCCAATTACTAGCTTGCTCATAGTGGTGAGCTAACTTTAAGATAGTAGCTTCATCAAATGGCTTGCCAATTATTTGCGCTCCTATTGGTAATCCATTTATAAATCCAACTGGAAAAGAAATAGCTGGTAAGCCTGCCAAAGAAGCGCTACTCATAAAAACATCTTCTAAATACATTGATAAAGGATCTTTTTTCTCTCCAATTTTAAAAGCTGGATGAGGAGTAGCTGGCGTTAAAATAGCGTCAACTTTTTTTAATTCTTGCTTAAGCTCATTAGAAATAATTGTCCTGACTTTTTGAGCTTGTAAATAATAAGCATCATAATATCCAGCTGATAGAGCATAGGTTCCAAGCATTATTCTTCTTTTTGTCTCAGCTCCTAACCATTTTCCACGTGATTGATAATAAACATCCAATAAATTATTAGCTTTTGAATTTTGTTCTTTAACCTCTGATTCGCCATATCTAATTCCATCAAAGCGCGACAAATTTGAGCTAATTTCTGATGGAGTAATAATATAATAAACTGGCACAGCATATTTTGTATGAGGCAAACTTATTTGAGTTATCTTAACTCCTAATTTTTCAAATTGATTAATAGCATCCTGTAATCTCTCTTCTACATCTTTATCAAGCTCTTTTGGAAAAAATTCCTTTGGTATTCCTATTTTTAATCCATTGATATTTTTCTTAATTTCTTTGTGATAATCAAGAATCTTTCTCTCAACTGTTGTAGAATCAAATTTATCACTACCAGCTATTTGTTTTAAAACAATAGCGCTGTCCTCAACTGTTTTTGTAATAGGTCCTATTACATCTGTGGAAGATGTCATAGCTATTAAACCATAACGAGAACATCTTCCATAAGTTGGCTTTAATCCAATAACTCCGCAATAAGAACTTGGATGCCTAATAGAACCACCAGTATCGCTGCCAATAGTAAAAATACTTTCGTCAGCAGCCATAGCAGCAGCGCTTCCGCCAGATGAACCACCTGGAACTCTTTCCAAGTCCCAAGGATTATGAGTTGGCCCATAAGCACTATTCTCAGTAGAAGCCCCATGCGCAAATTCATCTAAATTTGACTTTGCAATTAAAACAGCGCCTACTTGGTTTAATTTTTTTATCACTGTAGCGTCAAAACTAGGAAAATAATTATCTAAAATTTTAGAAGCAGCTGTTGTTCTAATATTTTTTGTAACAATTATATCTTTACAAATATAAGGAATACCAGTTAAAAATTTTTGTTCGCCTTTTATAATCATTACGTCAGCTTTAGCTGCTTGATCCAAAGCTTGCTTTTCGCAAATTGTAAGGCAAGCTTTAACTTTATTGTCAACCTCTTTAATTCTTTGCAAGCAAGCTTTTGTAAGCTCAACAGAAGTAAAATCCCTATTTTTCAAGCCATTGTAAGCTTGCTTAATTGTTAATTGGTTTAACTTCATAATTTAGAGATATTTTAAAATTAACATTTTATATGGCAAAAAAAGAGTGATTTGTTTTCATGCAACAACATTTATCACAATGCGCATTATTTACACTAAACATACTAAAAACTGCCTATCGCGCTGTAATGCAAGCGCATTATCTAAGTAAATAACATCTTCGCCTTATAACACGGCATACAGGCTACGCACACCACAGCAAAAATAATAGAAAAAGTGGATTCTGCATCATTTTATTTTTTTCTGCGCGCTCTGCAACTGCATTAGCAATATTCCAACATTATTATTAGGAATCTCTTAACATCCTCTTTACTCTATTGTAATCTCCTTGCCTTTGAGGAAATTGTTCAATCATTTTTTCTTGTATTTGTTTGTCGCATTCTTCAACCTCATCTTCTGCCATAATATTTTCTAATCCAGTCACTTGAGCTGTTGGTTCAACATCTAAAGTATTTACCTTTTTTAATTGATCAATATAATCAAGAACACTGTTTAATTGCCCACTATATAATTCTTGTTCTAATTCACTTAATTCTAAATGAGCTAAATCAGCAATATGTTTAACTTCTTGCTTTGATAATTTCATAAGTTATAAAATATTTTTAAATAATTTTAAAAACTCTTGTTCATTAATAATATTAATTCCTAATTTTTTTGATTTTTCATATTTACTGCCAGGATTTTTTCCAACCACCACAAAGTCTGTTTTTTTACTTACATTAGAATTAACATTTCCACCATATTTTCTTATAATAACCTTTGCTTGCTCTCTTGTCAAATTATTCATAGTTCCTGTTAAAACAAAATTTTTATTAACAATTGCTGAATTAAGCTTAAACTCTTCTGGTTGGTTTATAATAATCACGCCATTCTGCTCTAATCTTTTTAAAACTTCTAAATTATGTTCATTATGAAACCAGTTATAAATGCTTTTAGCCATAATCTCACCAAAATCTTTAATTTTTTCAAAATCCTCTTTGTTTATTTTACTTAATAACCTCACAATATTGCTAATTTGCAATTTTTTGTCTTTTAATCTTTTACTAATCTGCCTGGCTAATTCAATAGCATTTTCTTCTCCAATATGCGCAATTCCTAATGCGTAAATAAATTTGGATAAGTTAATTTTTTTACTATTTTCAATAGCTTTAATTAAATTTTGCGCTGATTTTTCAGCAAATCTTTCTAAAGGTTTTAAATCACCTTGAGTTAATGTAAAAATGTCAGCTATGTCAACAATTAACCCTTGGTCAATTAACTGCTTTATTATTTTAGGTCCTAAACCAATAATATCAAAACCTTTTTTTGAAACAAAATGTTCTAACTCTCTTTCTCTAATAGCTCCACAATTTTTATTACTACAACGATAATAAACTTCACCTGGCATTTTGACTACTAATGAGCCACAAAATGGACAATATTTTGGCATTTGAAATTTCTTTTCTTTTCCAGTCCTTAACTTTGGAAATACTTTTACAATTTTAGGAATCACATCTCCAGCTCTTTCAACAATAACAGTGTCGCCTATTCTTACTCCTAAACGATTTATCTCATCCATATTATGCAAAGTTGCCCGTGTAATTGTTGTTCCTCCAACTTTTACTGGCTTTAATTTTGCAACTGGTGTTAAAATCCCTGTCCTACCAACCTGAACAATAATATCTTGAACAATAGTAATAGCCTGTTCAGCTGGAAATTTAAAAGCTATTGAGCCTCGCGGAGCCTTTCCAACAATGCCTAATTTTTTAAATAATTTATTATTATTAACTGTAATAACAACCCCATCTATTTGATAAGGCAGTTTTTCTCTTTGCTTAAATACATTATTACAATAAACTATAGCATCTTTTAATGTTTGACAATACATTCCATTGTCTGTTTTAAATCCTAATATATTACAAATTTTATGCTCTTGTTGATGAGTTGCTTGTCCCATATCAGTTGTTACTGCATAAGCTAAAAATTCTAATTTTCTACTAGCTGCTAATCTAGGATCTAATTGCCTAATAGAACCAGCTGCTATATTTCTTGGATTGGCATACTCTTTCTTGCCCTGTTGCCTCCTTTGTCTGTTTATTTCATTAAACCTATCCTTTGTCATAAGAATTTCTCCTCTTATTTCAATTACACCATTTTTTATTAAATTAAAATTTATATTAGATAAATCTTTACCTACTAATCCTATTTTCTTTAATGACAATGGTACTGATTCAATTGTTTTAACATTTTGTGTCACATCCTCGCCTATTCTGCCATCTCCTCTAGTTGACGCTAATTGAAGAATTCCATTCTTATAAATTAAAGATATAGCAAACCCATCTAATTTTTGTTCTGCATAATAATCAAATCTCTCATTTTGAGCTAATTTTTTAATTCTTTGTTCCCACTTTTCTAATTCTTGTTCTGAAAAAACATCCTCTAAAGATAGCATTATATTTTTATGCTCTACTTTCTTAAATTTATCTAATGGCTTTCCACCAACTCTTTGTGTTGGGGAATCAGGAGTAATGAATTCTGGGTACTTATCCTCTAATTGCTTTAATTCATGTTTTAGTGAGTCTAAAGCAGCATCGCTAATTTCTTGCTTATCTAAAACATGATAAAGATAACGATGGTAATTTATCACTTTTCTTAACTTTTCTATGCGATTTTTAGCTTCTTGCTTTGTCATAAAATTAACTTATTTAGCAAAAGGAATAGTCAAAGAATTAATTATTAAGATTTGACCACTTTCCACACCTATCACCCCAACGAGCAACTACTTTTCCATTTATCCTAGCTTCAATTACTTCACAACGATTAGGGCATCCATTACATATAAATGAAGTGCATTTAATATCTTTATCAATAATTTCAAAACCTGTAAATTTTGTTTTTTTAGGAGGATTTTCTTTAACTATCAATGCTACGCCAAAAGCTCCCATTACTGTATTGTATGGCGGAACTATTACTTCTTCTCCTAATTCATCGCTAAAAGCTTTTTTCATCCCAACATTTTCTGAAACACCGCCCTGAAATACAATAGGTGGTTTTATGTTTTTTCCCTTAGCTATATTGCTTAAAAAATTTCTTGCCATTCCTTGACAAAGACCAGCAATAATATCTTCTGTTTTATGTCCAACTTGTTGTTTATGTATCATATCAGATTCTGCAAAAACAGTACATCTACTAGCTATAGCAGTCGGACTATTAGACTTTAATGCAATTTCACCAAATTTTTCAATTGGAATTCCTAATCTCTGCGCTTGATTATCAAGAAAGCTCCCTGTGCCAGCAGCGCATAAAAGATTCATAGCAAAATCAACTGCTACTCCATTTTCTAAAATTATAATCTTACTATCTTGTCCTCCAATCTCAATTATTGTCCTAACATCTGGAACAAAAAAACTTGAACCTTTTGCGTGTGTTGAAATTTCATTTTTTATTATATCTGCTCCAACAATTACACCAGCTAATTGCCTGCCAGATCCGGTTGTCCCGACTCCTGCAATTTCTACATTTTCTGGTAATTTTTCTTTTAGCATCTTTAATCCGTTTTTTACAGCTTTTATAGGATCTCCTTCTGTGCGAAGATATAATGAAAATAAAACATTAGCTTTTTCGTCAATTAAAACTAAGTCAGTAGAAATTGATCCAACATCAATTCCTAAATAAATTTTTTTATTTTTTTTGTTTTGTTGCATAATAATTTCTTACTACATCAGAAAATGCCTCAATCCTAGTAACAATACCAGCTTCACCAACTTCTTCATCTAATGATAAGGATAAAAAAGGTATTTTTGATTTTAAATGAATTTTTTGCAATATTGGCCTTACTGTAGATTCAGGCATACAGTTAAGTGGAAGTAAATGTATTATCCCATCAAAATCTTTTTTTACATAATTAAGCATCTCATAAATTGCGTCTCTCCCATGTCCACCAACTGTTGATTTTAAATAAGGCATAATCTTCCTTTGCATAATCCAATTTCTCCAAGGAAATAAATGCTTTTTTAAATGATAAGTAATATCCATCTCTCTATAAGCCTCTATTCCCTCTTGACCTAATTTTTTTTCTAACTCAAAATTAATTGAATCATCACTAACTGTAAATATTTCTCCAATAATTCCTACACGAGGAATTATTTTTTGACTGTTAATTTTAACTTTTGACAATTTTTCATCAATATTTTTCCTCAATCTACTTACAGAAATAAATTTATTAGCTTTATCAACCTCTTCTAAAGCCCAAGCTAAAATTTTGTCTGTTTCACCTTTAGTTATTTCTCTAGGCCTTAAATAATTCATTCTTCTTTCTAAATGTTCAATTAATCTTAATTTTTGATTAAAGAATAAAAAGGCAGCCATTATTTTAAAAAATGAAAGGCCTGAGATCTCCCTTACTTTTAAATAAAAATCTTTAAGAGTTTGATCAAAAGTAACAAATTTAACTCTAAATCCAGCCTCTCTTAGCGATTTTTCCTGAATATCACTATAATATCTCATTCTGCAAGATCCACCTAATGATGTTATCATAAAAATAGTATCAGCGCCTCTTTTAATAGATTCAATATAATTTCCAACATTGGCTTTTAGCGGAAAACAATAAGTTTCTGGCGATAATCTTGCTCCATTTTTTATAGTTTCTTGATTTGTCCTTTTAGGGACAACAAAATCAATGCCTAATTTTTGAAAAATAGCTTTAAATGCAATTGTATAATG
>JALTFF010000025.1 GCA_027007465.1 bacterium
CTGGAAAAATAGTTGCTAAAAGTAGTCCTTATATCTTTTTTATAAAACAAGCCAAAGCTGTAACAGTTGAAGAATACAGTAGTAGAAAGTTTGGCGATGTTAATGTTGTTGAACCAACTGAATCATTGTTTAGAAAAAATGTTGTTTATTTCTCGGTTATGTTAACATTAGTAGTAGCTTTAGTTATATTATTTTTCTTTAAGAAGTTTTACTTGTAATTTTTAGCTCGCGCCAGCTTTTAATTTTTATGATGAAAAAACTTTCTTTTTTAAAGAATTATCAGCTAATTTTCTCTTTAATTTTAATTATACTTATTCCATCAGCCTTATTGTTGCACAATTATTTTGTGGTAAAGACAATTAAAAAAAACATGGACACAGAGTTTATTAACAAAGCAGCTCTGTCAGTTAATATTTTGAAAAATAATATAAGCGAATCTTTGCCAGATTATAATAAAGTACAAGATGAAATTGAAAGGACTGTTAGAGAAAATCCAGAAATAATAGCTTTAGATTTTTTAGTTCCAGTAAAAGATAATTTTAAAATAGTTGCTAGTTTATCTAAAAAAAATATTGGCAAAATTTTAAATCAGACATTAAATAATATTGCTTGGAAAGAGGAGTTTATTACTTTTACCACAAACACTAGTTCACTTTCCTCTGATCAAAGATTAAAAAGAGAGGATTATCAAAGCAATACCCGTTACCAAGTCGTAGTTAAGGTTGTAAAGAATAAAAAAGGTGATAAAGTTGGATTATTAAGTATGAAAATATCATTAAAAAATGTTGATGACCTAACTAAAAGTTTGATTTTTCGCTCCTATTTTACTTTAATTATTTTAGTCATCTTTATTTTATTGTTAATATTTAGCAATTCACAATTATTTCAATATGCAGTTCTTTTTCAAAAGTTAAAAGAAGTTGATCAAATGAAAGACGATTTTATATCTATTGCATCACATGAGTTAAGGGCTCCATTAACAGTTATTAAAGGTTATGCGTCTATGATGCAGGAGATAGTAGACAAAGAAAAAAATGATAATTTAAAAAATTATTTAAAAATGATTTCTTTATCTATTGATAGGTTGGGCAGTTTAGTAGAAGATATGCTTGATGTTTCAAGAATTGAGCAAAACAGAATTAAAGTTAATCCAACTAAAGTTAATGCATCTCAGTTAGTCAAAGAAATAAGCGATCAATTTGTTGTTAATGCTAAACAAAAAAACTTGAAATTAGTTTATAATAGTTTAGAAAAGCCAGCTAAAGAAGCAAAAATTTTAGTTGATGTAGACAGGTTTAAACAAATAATAGTTAATATTATTAGTAATGCTATAAAATATACATTGTCAGGTGGTATTACTATTTCAACAAAATTAGACGAAGAAGGAAAAAATTTATTAATTAAAATAAGAGATACTGGCATTGGAATGAACGCTAAACAACGTGAACGGCTTTTCCAAAAATTTTATCGCATTCAAAATGAGAAAACTAGAAATATAGTTGGAACAGGATTAGGACTTTGGATTACTAAAAAATTAGTTCAATTAATGAAAGGTGAAATTTTTGTTGATAGCATTGAAGGTCAAGGGACAGAATTTACTGTTTCATTCCCAATTATTAAAGAAAAATAAAGTTAATTGATTTTTTTAAAATGAAAAAATTTAAAATAGCGACTAACTCAGAGAAAGAAACAATTGATTTTGCTAGTAACTATATTAAAAGAATAGCCAATTATAGAATTATAAGTTTAGTTGGAGAATTAGGGGTTGGAAAAACTATGTTTGTTAAGGGTTTAGCAAAAGGCTTAAAAATTAAACAAAACATTGATTCGCCAAGCTTTGTTTTAATGAAAAATTATAAAGTTAATAATCAGTTTATAAAAAATTTTATTCATATTGATTGCTATTATATTAATAATCCTAAGGAAATTTTAAGCATTGGCATTGAAGAATGGCTTAATAGAGATGATACTTTTATTACTATTGAATGGGCAAATAAAATAAGAACATTTTTGCCAAAAAAAATAATTTATGTTAAAATTAATTATAATAAAGAAAAAAATAATAGGACAATAAAAATTTTAGAAAATTAATTCTATAATTTAAAAAAATAATTTCTATTACCATAAACTAATAAAAATATTTATGAATTTATATAGAGATATTTTAAAAACCTCTTTTTATTTAACAATTAAGAATAAATTTTTATGGTTGTTTAGTTTTTTTGTTATTTTTTTAGGTAATAGTGAATATAGTCTTATTTTTAACCAAAGCGATAATGGAATAAATTTTAAAACTTTATGTGGGGTTATTAATTTTTTTAGCCTTAAAAATTTATCTAATATCCCATTAACATTTAAAAGTAATCCCTTAGCTTTTACAAGAGTTATTCTTTTAGCTATATTACTTTTTTTTATTTTAATTACACTGCTTTTTTTAATTATAATTTCACAAGGAGCTTTAATCAAAGCTATTGATTTATTATCTAAAAAGAAAAAAATAACAATAAGCCAGGCAGTTAATAAAAGTTGGGAGAAATTTTGGCAACTAATTGGTATTAACTTAATTGATAAACTTGTTATTTTTTCTTTCTTTATTTTATTAAGCATAGCTTTAGTTTATAAGTTTGATTCTCCATTGTTATTAGTCTTGTTTATTTTAGGTTTTGTAATAATAATATCATTAGCAGTAACTTTATCTTTTGTTTTTAAATTAGCAGTTATTGATTTGGTAGCTGGTGATAATAATTTTGTTAATTCTATCATTAATGGTTTTAATCTTTTTAAAGAAAATTGGCTTTCAGTTATAGAATTGGATTTAATTCTTCTGATAATCAATTTATTAGTGGGGTTGTTTTTTAGTTTAGTAGCCCTTCTTCTTTCAACTCCATTTGTAATTTTAATATTTTTAGGAATTGTTTTGAAATCAGTATCTTTTCTTATGTTCTCACTTATTTTAGCTGGTCTTTTTATTTTTGTAATTATTTCTTTTACAGCGCTTATATTGACTAATTTTCAATATAGTTGTTGGGTTATTTTTTATCAAAGCTTAAAAAAGAAAAATGGAATAAAAAGCAAAATTTTGAGATTAGCAAAGAATTATACTTACTTGGCAAATAATAAATAACGTATTTACACGCTTTACATTTGATAACAATGTCAATTTATTCAATTAAAGAATTACTAACAAAAAAAAATGAAGATGAATCAGCTCAAAAGAGATTGGAAGAGAAACAACAAGAAATTAAACTAAAAGAAATTGAAAAATCTATTAAAAAAATAGCCATTTCTCAGGGCTTGAATTATATTAATTTGGTTGGTTTTAGCATTAGCCCTAAAGCTCTTAAATTAATTGAAGAAGAAAAAGCAAAAAAATTTAAAGTAATTTGTTTTTTTTATGCTTCTAATCAAATAAGGATAGGAACAACTAGTCCTAGTCAAGAAGTTAGAAAAATTTTAAGAGATTTAGAGATAAAATATCATGCTAAAGCTAAGTTGTATTTAATCTCTCCACATAGTTTTGAGTATGCTTTAAATTTCTATATTACTTTGCCAAAGGTGATAGAAGAAGAAAAAGGATTACAGATAGATGGGGATAAATTAAAAAAATATCAAGAAGAAATAAAAAATTTTAGAGAAATAGATAATAAAATTAAACAATCTTTACATAAGTTATCATTAACTGATATAGTTGCCATAATTTTAGCAGCAGCTATTAAAGCTGGCGCTTCTGATGTTCATATTGAATCAGAAGAAAAAACAGTAAAATGCCGTTATAGAATTGATGGTATTCTCCATGATGTAACTGAGTTATCGCAAGATTTGAAAAAAAGAGTGATATCAAGAATTAAAATATTAGCAGGTCTAAAGATAAATGTTTTTAATAAAGCCCAAGATGGTAGATTTTCTATTTTTTTAAACAATGAAAAAATAAATGTTCGCGTTTCTGCTTTGCCAACTGCTTTTGGGGAAAGTGTTGTAATGAGATTGCTAATGCCTTCTGTTGTTAGTTTAAAGTTTGAAAAGCTAGGTTTGTCTAATGAAGCATATGATAAATTAAACCAAGAAGTGAAAAGACCCAATGGTTTGATTGTTACTACTGGTCCAACAGGTAGTGGTAAAACAACAACTCTTTATGCTATTTTGAATAAACTTAATACACCAGATAAAAAAATAATAACCATTGAAGATCCAATAGAATATGAATTAAAAGGCGTAAATCAAAGTCAGGTGGACGCTAATAGTGGGTATACTTTTAGTAAAGGATTGCGTTCTATTGTGCGTCAAGATCCGGACATCATTTTAGTTGGAGAGATACGTGATTTAGAAACAGCTAATATTGCCATACAAGCTGCCTTAACAGGTCATTTAGTGCTTTCAACTATTCATACAAATGATGCTTCTGGAACAATTCCTAGGTTTCTTTCAATGGGCGTTAAACCTTTTTTATTAGCGCCAGCTATTAATGTAATGATTGGTCAAAGATTGGTTAGACGGCTTTGTAATAATTGTAAGAGAGAGGCTAAAATTAGCAATGAACAAATGGAAAAAATAAAAAGGATTTTACAGCAGTTACCTGAAGATAAAAGAAAGGAAGTTGATTTTAATAATCTAAAATTTTATAAATCAGTGGGATGTGAAAAATGTCAAGGTATTGGCTATAAAGGTCGCATTGGTATTTATGAAATAATGACAATGAACA
Organism: bacterium; assembly: GCA_027007465.1. GTDB lineage: Bacteria > Patescibacteriota > Patescibacteriia > Patescibacteriales > JALTFF01 > JALTFF01. The sequence goes on from JALTFF010000025.1 coordinate 4,700, forward strand.
AAGAAGTTGAGAAATTGATTCTTTCTGGAAATGTAAGTGAGTATGATATGAAAGATATAGCTATAAAAAATGGTATGGTTACAATGGTTCAAGATGGATTGCTTAAAGCTTTAAAAGGAATTACTAGTATTGATGAGGTTTTTAGAGTAAGTGAATAAAAATATATTATGCCATTATTCTTTCAAATTCTTCTCTCTCAATAGTTTCTTTTTCTATTAACGCACGGACTAAATTTTCTATTTTTTCTTTCTTTTTAATAATTATTGTCTGAGCTACTTTTTGAGCATTAGTAATAAAGATGTTAATTTGTTCATCAATCCTTTCAGCAGTTTTTTCACTATAATTTTTTTGTCTTCCAATTTCACCACCTAAAAATAATTGTTTGTCGCTTTCTTCAAAAGATATTGGTCCCAAAGAACTCATTCCATATTCAGTAATTAATAAGCGGGCTAATTTTGTTGCCTGATTTAAATCACTACTTGCTCCAGTAGTAACTTCTCCAAAAAATTCTTTTTCTGCAACCCATCCACCTAAAAGAACAGATAACTCTTCAATAAATTGTTTTTTTGTTTGTAATTTTCGTTCTCTTTCTGGAACCTTAATAGTATAACCAGCAGCTTTGCCTCTAGCAATAATAGAAATTTTATTAACAGGATCTGTGTGAGGCAAAAAGTGAGCCACTACAGCATGACCAGCTTCATGATAAGCAGTAATTTTCTTTTCTTGCTTAGATAAGATATAACTTTTGCGTTCAGGGCCTAATAAAACTTTTTCAACTGAATCAAGTATTTCTTTCATTTCAATAACTTTTTTCTTTCTTCTCACAGATAAGATAGCTGATTCATTTAATAGATTAGCTAAGTCAGCTCCACTAAAACCTGTTGTTCTTTCTGCTATTTTTCTAAAATTAATATCCTTTGCAATTGATTTTCCTTGGCTATGTATTTTAAGTATAGCTTCTCTACTTGCAATATCTGGCATATCAACAATTATTCTTCTGTCAAATCTACCAGGCCTTAATAAAGCTGGATCTAAAACATCAGGTCTATTTGTGGCAGACAAAACAATAACATTGTCATGAGGATCAAAACCATCCATTTCAACTAATATTTGATTTAATGTCTGTTCTCTTTCATCATGAGACCCTCCAAATCCAGATCCACGTTGTCTCCCAACAGCATCTAATTCATCAATAAATATTATACAAGGAGCATTTTTCTTTGCTTTTTTAAAGAGATCCCTTACCCTTGAAGCTCCAACTCCAACAAACATTTCTACAAATTCAGATCCAGAAATATGGAAAAATGGTACTTCAGCTTCACCAGCCACAGCGCGCGCAAGTAATGTTTTTCCTGTGCCAGGTTGGCCAATTAATAAAGCGCCACGAGGAATTCGCGCTCCTAAATCATGAAATTTCTTAGGTTGTTTTAAAAATTCTACTATTTCTTTTAATTCTTCTTTTGCCTCTTTTACTCCAGCCACATCTTTAAAAGTAACTTTATTCTTTTTATTCTTAGAAACAATTTTTCTTGCTCCAGATTTGCCAAACATCATTGCTTTTGTGCTTACTCCTTGTACTTGTCGCATCATTAACCAAATAAATAATCCTATTAAAAGAAATGGAATAAGAAATGGGGCTAAAATATCCATCCAATATTGACTGCTAGATTCTCCTTTAATCTTAATATCAATATTTTCTATTTTTTGAGGACTAATTTGATAATTTTTAACCAATTCACTAAAAGTTTCATTAGGCTCTTTTCTTGTTTCTAATATTTTATTGTTTTTGAGGTGTAAAGTAATTTTTTCATTGTCTACAGTAATAGAACTTACTTTATTGTCTTCAATCTCTTTAATCATTTTTTGAACCCCTATTTTTTCTATTTTTTGTTTCTGTCCACTATAAGCGCTAAGAAATCCAGCAATAATTAAGAATATAAAAGAAAAAATTAAAAAATTTTTAATTAAATTTTTCATAAAAGTTTATTAAAGCTATGATATTAAATTTTTTGAGCTTATTTTTTAAATCTTTAATCCTAACCGATGTTCTTTTTCATTTATAGAAGTAATATAAAAGTTATATTCTTTTCCTATTTTAAATTTTTCTATGCTTTCATTGTCTTTTAAACCTAAGCTTGATATATGAGCTAAACCATGAATATTCTTATCTAGTTGAACAAATAAACCAAATGGATTGATTTTTAACACTTTTCCTTTAACCTTTTGATCTACTTTATATTTTTTTTCTATTCCTTTCCAAGGATCTTTAGCTAATTTTTTTATTGATAGAAATATTTTTGCGCCATCAATGCCAATAATTTCTGCTTTTATTTTTTGTCCAACAGAGAAAATTTTTGCAGGGTCATCAATTCTTTGCCAAGATAATTCTGAAATATGTATTAGCCCCTCTAAGGCTTTATCAAAATTAATAAATACTCCAAAGTTAGCAACTGCTGAAATTTTTCCTTCAACAATATCTCCTACCTTATATTCAGCAATAGTTTGCTTTTGTTTTTCTAACCAAACCAATTTTTGGCTTACAATTAATTTTTCTTCTTTTAAATTAAATTCAACAATTTTAACTTTAAATTTTTTACCAATGAATTTTTTTAAATGTTCTAATATTTTTGTCTTATCACTATCTTGAACTCTAGGGTAATTTTCTGGAGAAAGCTGAGAAACAGGTAAAAATCCATTGATTTGTTCATAACTTATAATTAACCCGCCTTTATTAGCTTGTAAAGCTTTTACTTCAATAGTTTTATTTTCTTCTTTTATTTGTTTTAATTTCTCAATAGTTTTTTGTTCTCCTGCGCATCTAAAAGAAAGTTCTAATTCTCCATTCTCATTTTCTAGATCAACTACTGTTGCCTCTATTTCATCTCCTGGCTTTAAATTAGTATATTTTTCTTCACTAGGATAAAGCTCTCTACCTCTTACTACCCCAGTAAATATTCCATTAATATCTAAAATTATTCCATTTCTAGAAACATTGATTACAGTTCCTTTAACAATATCTCCAACTTTTGGCAATAAGTTATTTATGTCATATTTTTTTAATAATTGAGATATTTTTTTTTCAGTTTTGACATAAGTAATACTTTTTTCTTTAGTAGCTAATTTTTGTTTTACCATAATTTATTATTTTAAATCATTGAAATTTTAATATATTTATACTAATACATTTAATTAAAAATGTCAATTTTTTGTAAAAAATGGACTAAGCTTATTCTATATATAAAGGAACTTAACCCACTAAAGAAGTTGAGCTCTTTTAAACAAACTCAGTTGAGCATTGAACTTTTAAATTTTTCCTTGCTTAATTTTCTCTCTAATTTTTTCAATATAAGTATTAAAAAAATATAGATTATGAATAGTCAATAGTTTTAATCCAGTCACTTCCTTTGCTCTAATTAAATGTGAAATGTAATTTCTTTTATATTTTTGGCAAACAGGGCAAGAACAATTTTTATCTAATGATTTTTTATCTTTTAAAAATATTGGCTTTCCTAAGTCTAATTTACCTTTTGATGTAAAAGCAATACCATGCCTTGCATAATGGGTTGGAATTGTGCAATCAAAACTATCAACCCCTGTTTTTATTATTTTTAAGATATCATCTAATCTACCTATTCCTAAAAGATGTCTAGGCTTTTCTTCTGGTAATTCATTTATTGTCCAATTTAACATTTTGACCATTGTTTTTTTGTCATTTCCGAATTCGCCTCCAATCCCAAAACCGTCAAAAGGAAGAGAACTAATAAATTTAGCGCTTTTAATTCTCAAATCTTTAAATTTTCCACCTTGAATAATTCCAAAAAGAGCTTGGTTTGATTTTTTTATTTTTAGACATTGCATTGCCCATTGATGACTTTTTAAAAGAGAATTGCTTACATACTTATAATCAGCATTTGGTGGAGGGCATTCATCAAAACTGAAAATAATATCAGCATCTAATTTTTCCTGAATCCTAATTGATTCTTTTGGCCCTAAAAACAATTTTTTACCATCAATAAATGATTTAAAAAATACGCCTTTGTCAGTTATTTTTAAAAATTTTGGTTGCTGCCCAGGATTTATATAAGAATACTTTTTTATTTGTTTTTTATCTAAAATTTTACCCACTGAAAAATCTTTACCAAAACCTAAGCTAAAAACTTGAAATCCACCAGAGTCTGTCATTAGCGGTTTTTGCCAATTCATAAATTGATGAAGCCCGCCAGCTGATTTTATAATTTTTTCACCTGGTTTTAAATGAAGATGAAATGCATTAGTAATTAATATTTGGCTTTTTGTTTGCTTAACTTCTTCACTGCTGAGAGTTTTTACAACAGCTTGCGTTGCGACAGGAACTAATGTTGGGGTTTTTATTGTTCCATAGTTTGTTTTTAAAATTCCTAATCTAGCTTTGCTAATTTTTGATTTTTTTTGAATTTTAAATTCAATCATATTTTACATTTCGTTTATGGTTTTAATGCCTAATAAATTTAACCCATTTTTTAAAGTTTGAGCAATTGCTTTAAGTAGTTGAACCCTCATTATAGTTAATTTTTTTTCAGTTCTAAGAACAGGCGTTGTGTGATAGTAATCATTAAAAGTTTGACTTAATTCAAATAAGTACTTTGCAATAATAGAAGGCTCATAATTTTCAGCAGAATCTTTAATTATTTCTGGATATTTAGATATTTTTAAAACTAATTGTTTTTCTTGAAAGTTCATTGCATCAAAATCAATTTGAGATAATTTAGAATTAAATGAATGAAATTTTTTTAAAATACTATTTATTCTTGCATAAGTATATTGCAAATAAGGAGCTGTAAAGCCTTCAAATTTTAATGCTTTTTTTAAATCAAAAGTGATAACTGTTTTGGCAGATTGTTTTAAAATATCAAATTTCATAGCTGCTATTGTAATATCTAAAGCTGTTTTCTCTATTTTTTTATTTGTCCAATTAGTGTGTCTTTTTTCTGTTTCCTTAATTGAATGTTTTAAAATTTTTTCCTTTATTTCTTCATAAGTTATTACTTTTCCAAATCTAGAAGACATCATTCCTTGTGGCAATTTTACAAACTCATAGCTTAAATGTTTAGGCTTGGATTTTAAGCCAAGTAATTTTAATAGTTTAAATAATTGGCGAAAATATAATGATTGCCTAATGTCAACAATATAAATATTTTCATCTAACTTGTATTTTTTCGTTTTATAAATTGCTAATGGAATATCTGCAACCGGATAAAGAGAAGTGCCATCAGCGCGCATAATAACTAAAATACCTAATTTATATTTTCTTAAATCAGCTATAATAGCGTTTTGGCTTTTTTTTAAAATTTTTTTTCTTAACATTTGCTCTATTATTTTTTTTCCTTGATCAATAAATTCGCTTTCATAAAATGTTTTATCAAGTTTAATGTTTAATTCTTTATAAATTTTATTAAACTGCTCAATGCTCCATTTGCGAGTTTTTTGCCAAAGCATATATTCTTTTCCAGATTTTTCTTCAAGCTTTCTCATTATTTTATCTATTTCTTGCTTTGCTTGTTGGCTTTGTTTAATTTTTTTAACAGCTGTGGTATAAATTTGACCCAAAAACCATCCTTTGTTTTTTGGTATTTTAGCATTTGCATAGAATTTATTAAAAGCCCATAATGTTTGAGCTGTATGAATTCCAAAATCATTAATATAGGAAACTTTTATAATTTTATCACCTTGAGATTCAAGTATTTTAGAAAGACTATTGCCTAAAAACATATTTCTTAAATGTCCAATATGCAAGGATTTGTGAGTATTTTGATTGCAGTATTCAATCATAATTTTCTTGATATTTTTCTTCTTTTGCTTGCCATAATTCTTTTTTAATTGAGCAATTTCATATAAAATTTTATAAATAAATTTTTTATCAGTTAATTTAAAATTTAGATAAGGGCCTATTGCAGTAGAGTTTTCTATTTTTTTAGATAATTCTTTAGCTATTTTGTTAGGCATTTTTTTAAGAGCTTTTGACAAATTAAAACAAGCCAGAGTTATGTCTCCCATTTCTGGCTGCGGTGGATAGACAAAATCTTTTGCTTTTACAAGATTTTTATCAATACTTTTGTTAATTTTTTTTGCTAAATCTATTTTTATTTTTTGTAAAAAATACATATAGTTATGTTTTAATAATATCAGATTAAATATAACTGTCAATAAATTTTGTTTTTTTATATAGTTTTAATCAATAATTAACTGATAGGTAAACTAAAAGGCTGGTCAATATGATAGTTTTTTCTGTTGTCTTAATTAAATTTATGTTATAATTTTAATATGGGGATATGGTGAAATTGGTAGACACGCATGGTTTAGGACCATGTGCCATAAGGCATGGGAGTTCAACTCTCCCTATCCCCACAATATTTTTATTAAAGAGCTAAAGGTTAAAAACAAAGAACAAACTAAATTTAATTGTAAAAAGAAAAAATAATTTTAAATTAAAGTCTTAATTAATTACTGAATTAGTTCAGTAATTAAATTTTTATGGCTTGCAAAAAATTATCTTAACAAAACATTCGTAAATTAACTAAAGTGGTCAGAGGTAAAAGTTTTGGAATTACTATTCCAATTTCTATTATCCGCTATTTGAAATGGCGAAAAAACAGAAATTAGTTATAAAGAGAAGAGGAAGAAAAATAATCATTGAAGATTAGAAGGAGTGATATAAGAAAAACTTCTATTAAAAACATTCCATATTATTCAATCAATTCCATTGCCTAAGACCGAGCCATTTAAATATTGTTGGCGCAAGTGGGCTATGAGCAAGAGCAAGAAATAGAGGACTGAATTAGCTACCAAAAGAACAGAGCTTTATATAAAAATCTAAGTGACATAATAGTGCGTGGATAGAAAAAAGAA
>JALTFF010000026.1 GCA_027007465.1 bacterium
TGTTTCTAATTATAAGAAAAAAGATTATCATATTAAAAAAGTTATTGACGGAGACACTCTTGAACTTTTAACAGGAGAACTTGTTAGATATATTGGTATTGATGCTCCTGAATTAAACAAGCCAGGCCCTGATGATGATCAGTGTCTTGCTTGGTCAGCTAAATTAAAAAACATAGAATTGCTTGGCAACGGCAAACTTTATTTAAAAAAAGACAGTGGCGGAGACAAGGATAAATATGGCAGATTATTAAGATATGTTTATTCTGGAAATTTGTTTGTTAATCAAGAATTAGTTAAAAAAGGATTGGCAAAGGTATTTTTATGCCAGCCGTTTATGAAAGATTGCCCTGTGATGAAAAATAAAAAGTTGATTAATAAATTAATCAAAGCTGAAAATTATGCTAAGAAAAACAAACTTGGCTTATGGTCAGATACTTGTAAAAAGCAAAAACTAAACAAAAAACAAAGCAAAATCAGAAAAATAAACATTCCTTTTACCAAACCAATTACAACTCATTCTACAAATATTCGTTCTTCTCCTGTTCTTATTTTTTCAAATGGCAGTGATACTTTAGCGCCAGAAACATTTTTAACAAAAACACCTGCAAAAATATCCAGCTCAACAAAAGCAAATTTTGAATTTAATTGCAATGAAAAAAATTGCGTTTTTCAATACAAGCTTGATAATCATAATTGGCAAGAAAGCATTAGTCCTTTGACACTAACCAATCTAACAGATGGAGAGCATAATTTTTTTGTAAAAGCTATTGATAATGCTAAAAACATAGACAAAACACCAGCAGAATATAAGTGGTTAGTTGATACAATACCGCCTATTTCAATAATGCAAAATTTAAGTCCAAAGCAAGCTATCACAACAATTAACTTAGCTTGGAGTGGAGATGATAATGGAAGTGGGCTAAGTTATTATCAATTAAAATACAAAATCAATAATAGTAAACCAAAATTTGCTATTTTTAATAATGGCAATATTGTTGCTTCGTCATCAAAACCAAGTTTTACTAAAGCCACTTCTACAAAAATTATTGGCAAAGACGGCGAGCATTTTTATTTTTTTCTAAGAGCTATTGACAAAGCCGGCAATATTGAAAACTGGACAGAAAATAATAATGGCAATGCTTATACTTATGTTGATATTTATCATCCTCATATACCAACAATCATTTCTCCAATAAATAATCAAATAATTTCAACAAATTCTATTGATGTTATTGGAATAGCCAGTTCAACAGATTGCGGAGACTTGGTAAAACTTAAAATATTTAATAACAATGGAAATAATAAAGAATATAGCGCAATCTCAACAATAGCTTCAACAACTTGCCAGTGGAGCATAAATAATGTTAATCTTCCTTATGGCTCATCAACTATTAGCGCTTTTGTTCAAGAAAGCGATGGAGATCAAAGCTTAAAAACAAATATTAATATTGAAAGAGTTGGTAAAAAATACGGCTTTGTTGTTTTTAATGAAATAGCTTGGGCAGGAACCCAAGCTAACTACAGGGATGAATGGATTGAATTGTATAATAATACTGGGCATGCTCAAGATTTAACTAATTGGACAATAAAAGCAAGGGATGGCAGTCCTAATATTACAATTACTAATAGTACAACAACTATTAGCAGTTATGGTTATTATTTGTTAGAAAGAAGAAAAGACGGCAATGCTGTTAAAAATGTTTCAGCAGACTGGTTTGGAAGCTTTGGCAATGGGCTTAACAATAATGGCGAATACTTAGAATTAAGAGACGAAAATAATTATCTTGTTGATTATATTGATTGCGGCAAAGGTTGGTTTGCTGGCGATAAAAGCGCAAGTAGTTCAAGAAGAACAATGGAAAAAATTAATCCAAGTAAAAACGGAAATGATAAAACTAATTGGGAAACAAGTAAGGTTACCACAACCACTAGTAAATTTAAAGATGCTGGAAATTATCCTATTTTAGGCACGCCACGAGCTTTAAACAGTGTTATTAATTCTAAAAACGAACCACATAAGGAAACTTATATTATTACTAAAAACACTACTTGGCGCGCAAATGACAGTCCTGTTATTATCAAAGATTATTTTTATTTAGGCAAAGGAGCCATACTTACTATTGAACCAGGCGTAATTGTTAAGATAAAAAATAATAATTTTTATCTTGATTTATCTGGAAAAATTATTGCGCAAGGCACATCTCTTAAGCCAATTGTCTTTACATCTTATCAAGATGATGAATATGGCGGAGACACTAATGAAGATAAGCAATCAAATGGAAGTCCTGGCAATTGGGCTTGGCTACAATTTAATCCAGACAGTGCTGGCTCTGTTTTAAATAATGTAATTATCCGCTATGGTGGAATTTATCAAACTATGAACTCTACTAAAAAAGATGCTCAAATACAAATAGAAAATGCTAATGTAGAAATAAAAAATTCTATTATTGAAGATGGAGCTGATGGAGGAATTAAATTAACAAATTCCAGCAGTACTATTGATAATTGCCTTATTCAAAATAATAAATATGGAATACTAATAAATAATAATAAAGACAAATATGGTCCGCTCATAGATAGTGATAATCCAACTATTAGTAATAATATTATTAAAAACAATATTGCCATAAATACTCAAGGTGATTGGAATAAAAAAGGATATGGTATTATGATAAAAAATCAATCAAAAGCAAAAATTATAAATAATAAAATTCAAAATAATGATAGAGAAGCAATTTGGATAGATAATTCTTATCCAGAATTAAGTAATAATGTATTAGCTGGCAATTTGTATAATAATGCTATTAGATTAAGTGGAACAATTAGTCAAGATTATATTTTAAGTGGTGACAATGTTTATCTTTTAGGAAATGAAAATCATATAATAGCCGCAAGTTCAACCTTAACAATTGAACCAGGCGCGATAATAAAATTTATGCCATCTATGGATTATGATAATATTTATATAAATGGCAAATTAAATGTTAATGGCAATAAAGACAAGCCAGTTGTCTTTACGTCTTATCAAGATGATGAATATGGCGGAGACACTAATGAAGATGGAACGTCTACTAAGCCAAATTCAGGTGATTGGAGCTATATTGATTTTAATTCTAACCAGAAATCAGAAATAAATTACGCAATCATTAGATATGGCGGGCATTATAATACTTCTAATGGGGGTTCTTATATTGAAGGACAGATAAAAATAAATAAAGGTGAAGTTAATATTAGCAATAGTATTATAGAAAACGGCAACGGATATGGAATAGAATTATTAAGCAATGCTACTTCTACTATTTCTAACTGCGATATTAAAAAAAATATAATTGGGATAGAAGTATCTAATAGTGCCAACGCAACAGTTAATAATTCTAATATTTACAATAACAGCAAATATGGCATCAACAACACTGGAGACAATATAGTCAAAGCTCAAGGTAATTGGTGGGGAGATGAGAAAGGGCCAATATATAATGACAGTGCTAATGCTAGTGGACAACGTGATAAAGTAAGCGATAAAGTAGATTATAAAAATTGGTTAAAAGAGAAATTAAATAATTGACAATAGCTAAAAAGAGCTTAATTCCTTTAGAAGTTGAGCTCATTTAAAAGCAGG
>JALTFF010000027.1 GCA_027007465.1 bacterium
CTAATCCGTTTTATCAAAATGGAAAAGAGGTTCCAGGCCAGCGCGTTCTGAGTATTAATCTAGACGCGCGTAAACCGTTATTCCAAAAAAATGGTAAACCAATAATGGTCTGGAAAAATGGCAATAAAGTTCAGATTGAGCCAGAGTATTGCCTACAAATTGATGAGTAAAATATAATATAGAGTTATGGGCAATATAATATAGAGTTATGTTGCCCTTTTTTATTTATTTAAAATCTATAATTACTTTCATTAATAGAAAAAGATTAAGAGTTGGCTTTTAGCTTTGTTATACTATTAAATTGTTATTTTTTCACACTTCTGCATTTGTTATACAACACATTAACATTAACTAAAACTATCATTTTAAACAAAGTAGGTGACAAATTAAATAAACTTGGATGTAATAAACAGGCTTAACTTAATCTCCTTATAGAATACCTCAAGGTAGAATGCGCTATATTATTATTGACATTTTTATTTATTTATGTTATTATTATCTATTAAAACATATAATTATGCTTAATAACTATAAATTTGATAATCTTAAAGAAGAAAATATATTTTTAAAAATAGGTAAAAAATTATTTTACTTCTTTTTATTTGGAATAATTTTTTACTTATTCTTTGTTGGGATTTACACAAAGAACATAAACGCAGCTTCACTTTTTGATAAAAATGTTAAATTATTAAGAAATAAAGATGATGGTAGAATTTATGCTATTATAAATAATAGAAAACATCTTATAAAAACGCCTAAAATTTTTATCTCTTATAATTACGACTTTAATAAAGTTAAAACAATCAGCCAAAAAGAAATTTTGTCTTATCCTAATATTTATTTAGCAAAATTAAACAATAATCCAACAGTTTACTATATAAATGATAAGCTAAATATTAAAAAAGCTCATCTTAATAAAAAAGTTTTTTTATCTTATGGAAATAAATGGAGAGATATTTTTATTTTTTCAAAACAAGATTTAGACAGTTATAAAAATGCTCAAATAATTAAGTTAACTAATAGTCCAGTTGTTTATGAAATCCATAATAATCTCAAAAGAGCTATTAAAAATAAAGATGAGTTTATTAATTTGGGCTATCACTGGAAAGATATTATTACTGTTAATAAAGTAGATTTAGAAAGTTATCAAGATATCAACACTAATCAAAAATTTTCTTCTCAGCCAATTATCCAAAATGAATTAGTCGTCCAAATAGATCATTCTATGCCAAAAACTTCTTATCTGCTCACAGGCTCTAAGCATAATTTATTGGCAAAAATTAAATTTATTTCAAATAGTTCTAAACAAATAGAAATTAAAAAAATAATTTTTCAAAAAATAGGGGTCAGCGATAATAAAATCTGTTCTAAATTTTATCTACAAGATGATTATGGAAAATATACTCAAACCAGTATTAACGGCAATAAAATAAAGTTTTACTTTAATCAAAACCCTATTTTATTACAACCAGATAGTAGTCGTATTTTTGAAGTTAGAGCTAATTTAAATCAACTAGACAATGTTTTAAACCAGACAATAGGAATAGGCATAAAAAATGCTAAAGATATTAAAGCTAATGCTAAAGTTATAGGTAATTTTCCTTTATTAGCTAACGTCCATAAAATTATTTCTGGAAAAAAAATTATTGGAAAATTAAGCGTTGATAGTTTGCCTATAAATAATACTCAAATTTTTGCAGAAATAGGTTCAACAGATGTTCTATTATCAAAAATTAGATTAACAGAAACAACAAATAAGGAAGATATTGTTGTGAGAAGAATTATTTTTACAAATATTGGCAATGTAGATGATGGTAATATAATAAATCTTGATTTAGTTAATAATGATGATAATGAAATAATAAAAACAGTTAAAACAATGAAAAATCACCAAGTAATTTTTGATTTAGAAAATTCTCCTTTAATTGTTAAGCATGGAGACAATCTTAATCTTATTTTAAGAGGAGACATTGAGGGAGGAGAAGGAGAAATAGCAAAGTTTGTTATTTATAATAATGATGATATTAGGGTAACTAGCTCTACTTATGGTTGCGACATAACTGTTAAGCCAGGAATTATTGATAATAACTTTCCAGTTGGAGATTTAAACCAAAAAATTACAATCAAACAAGGTAATTTAGTTGCTTATTTATCAGAAAAATTTCCACAATCCAGACTAATTGCTGGTGAAAAAAACGCTAATTTAGCTTCTTTTACAATACAATTAAACGGAATGAATATATTCTTAAATAAGATTGAATTAGAAATTAAAAAAATAAATGGAGCTTTAGATCTATATGGAAACATCAAAATTAAACAAGAAAGTGGTGATAAAATTTTAACAGAAGTTTTGGCAAAAAATTATTGTGGAAAACCAAACTCAATAGATCTTCCTCAAATAAAATTAAATTCTGGGGCAAAATATACTTTTGATATATTAGCTAATATTGACAAAAATACTCCACAAGCTAGCGCTTATATTGTTAAATTAAATAAAATTTATTATAAATTAGGAAATTTTAATAAAGTAATCTCACCTAATATTAGCGCATATAAAAAAATTGTTAGTAAATCTCAATTATCTGTCTATCTTAATCCAAAATTTCATAATTACTCTCAAGTTGCGGGCTCTAAAAAAGTAAAAATCGCTAGCTTTTTATTGCAAGCTAACAGTTCTGAAGATCAAATTATTAAAAGTATTCAAGTTTCACTAATTGGAAAAACAAACTCAATGTCTTTTTCAAAAGGATATAGCAATTTATCTATTTATCAAAATTATGATAGAAAAGCTTTGATAAAATATCTTAATAATCCACCTTATGTTTTAAATCCAAAGAAAATTTATGTCAAGGCTAACAAAACTATTAGATTAGATGTATATGTTGATACTACACCAATTAATAATGGAGACAATATTCAGTTAAGAATTGATAACATTATATCTAAGGGAGTTACCTCACAAAGCAATACTTTTGTTAAATATAACACTCATAATGGACAAAGTATCAATCTAATATCATCAAGTTTATCAGTAGAATTAAATAATAACTTATCAAACGGACAAATTTTAGCTGGAAAAAGTAATCAAATAATTTCAAGCATTAAAATAACCAATAATTCTGCAGAAAATATTTATCTAAAAAATATTACTGTTGCTAATTCTGATGATTCAGATAGTATTTCTTACTTAAACGGATATACTAATCTCCATTTTTCTGGAATCTGGGATGAAATAAGATATCCTGTTGATAATTCTAATAAACTTGACTTAGATAATAAAGAGATAAAAGCTGGAGAAACATTAATTTTAAATTTAAAAATAAATACTAATAATGAAACTGCTGGGGATAAGATACAAATGATTTTCTATGGATTAGAAGCAAAAGGAGGTTATTCTAAAAAGCCTATAAAAATTATTGGTTTACCAATTACTGGGCAAAAAATGGAAGTTGTTTCTGAAGGATAATATAAAATGCTCTTAGTGGATTTGATACTGCTAACGCAATCACAAATTAACCTAGAAACCTACTTTTTTAAACAGAACAATGATAGAGAATAAACTTTATGAAGCACATAATATATAGCAAT
>JALTFF010000028.1 GCA_027007465.1 bacterium
CAAGGCAAAAATTATGATATTGTTGTAATAATGTGCAATTCTCATACTGCTTATTTTTCTGGTATAGCTATTGACAATAGCGATATTTGGAAAACCCCATTAGGCAATGTTGAAGTAGATAAAATTTTAGCTAAGAGATTAGCAGAAGCTTATAACAGAATTAAACTTAATAGAGATGTCCATAGCAAGGATCACACTTTAGAAGTTCAATTACCATTTTTACAAACTGTTCTTAAGCCTGGTTTTAAAATTCTACCAATCCTTTTTGGCAATGAATATGTCCAAGCTGATTATATAAACTTAGCAAATTTGCTAAATAAATATTTAAAATCAAGAAATTATTTAATAATTGCTTCATCTGATATGTCGCATTATCCAAGCTATGATGATTCTAATAAATATGATGAACAAGTATTAAATATGATTATGACGAAAGATGTTGACAAATTGTCTCAAAAAATAACCGAGTTAGAAAGTTTAAATGTCAATAATATTCAAACTTTTTTATGTGGAATTGATGGAGTTAAAACAATTATGCAATTGGCAAACTTGAATAATTGGCAGGGTAAAATTTTAAAGCATGCTAATTCAGGCGATGTTTTAGCTGGTGATAAGTCAAGTGTTGTTGGCTATGGCGCGCTTGTATTTTTTGAAGAAGAAAATAATAATCTACTAAATAAAGAACAACAAAAATTGCTCTTAAATATTGCCAAAGAAAGTGTAAATGATTATATTCTTAACGGAATTAAAAAAAAATTTAAAATTAGTGATGAACAATTACAAAAAAAACAAGGCGCTTTTGTTACCTTGCATAAAGATGGAAAATTACGCGGTTGTATTGGACAAATTATTTCTACAGATAAACCGCTCTGGTTAGTTGTGAGGGATATGGCTATTGCAGCTGCAACAGAAGATAACAGATTTTTACCAGTTAATAAACAAGAGCTAAACAAATTAGATTATGAAATATCTGTGCTCTCAAAACCAAAAAAAATTGATAACTGGCAAGATATTGAACTAGGAAAAGACGGTGTCATAGTTAAATATGGACTGCATTCTGGAGTTTTTCTTCCTCAAGTAGCTGAAGAAACTCATTGGGACAAAGAAACATTTCTTAGTCAATTATGTTCTCAAAAAGCAGGCCTTTCTCCTGATTGTTATAAAGATTCAAATGTGGAATTACTAACTTTTAGAGCGCAAATTTTTTAAATTATTTTAATAATTTATCTACTTCTCTAGATAATTCACTAGGAATAATCTGTGTCTTGACAAAAAATTTATTAGCTCCTAAACCCATAACTTTTTTCTTAATGCTATTATCTACTGAAGCAGAAAGCACTAAAATAGGAATATCTTTAGTCTTATCATTTGACTTTAATCTTTCCACTATCTCATCGCCACTCATAGCTGGCATAACCATATCAATAATAAAAATATCAAATTTTTTGCTAAAAGCTTCTTTTAATCCCCAAGCTCCATTTTTAGCTGATTCTACAATATAGCCATCTTGAGTTAATTTTTTTCCAAACATTTCAATAAAAATATCTTCATCTTCAATTAATAAAATTCTTTTTGCGTTTTCTGTTTTATTTGACTTTGACTTTTTGGCTCGTCTTTGCTCATTTTTTTCTTCTTCACGAAATTGATTAAGTATTCTAGAAATTTCTTTAACCAAAGCGCTGGGGGTAT
This sequence comes from bacterium, assembly GCA_027007465.1. Lineage (GTDB taxonomy): Bacteria > Patescibacteriota > Patescibacteriia > Patescibacteriales > JALTFF01 > JALTFF01. The sequence continues at coordinate 1,690 of JALTFF010000028.1, forward strand.
AATCAGATTTAATAATAAAACCATTAGCTCCTAATTTAAAAGCCTTTTCTTGATCTTCTCTCTGGCTTAAGTTGCTAAAAATTATAATTTTAGCATCCCTATTATGGTCTCCAGATCTAATTCTTCTAATAACTTCAAAACCATCCATTTTAGGCATAACCAAATCTAAAAGAATTAAATCTACTTTATCATTCTTTTTAATTAAATCCAGAGCTTGCTTTCCTGAATCAGCCATTATTACATCATAGCCAGAAGCAGAAAATTTTTTCTGATATATTTCTGAAATCATCGGGTCATCTTCTACAATAATAATTTTAGCCATATATTCTAATTTAATTAGATCTATATTTATTATAATTAATTAATTTTTAAAAAGCAAGTATACAAGAATCTCAGTTCCTTATATTTTAATCTCATTTTAATTTTTTTTCATCTACTTTAACAGGTATTTCTACAACAAAAGTAGATCCCATATTAACACCTTTGGATTCTGCCCAAATTTTACCTTGTAAAGCTTCAATCATTTTCTTGCCAACATAAAGTCCTAAACCTGTCCCACCGGTATTGATGCGATTAATATCTTTGCCGCGGGAGAATTTAGCAAATAAATAAGGAATTTCATTAGCTGATATACCAATTCCAGTATCGCTTACTCTAATTTGAACTTTACCATCCACCTGTAATAAGCTTATTTTTACCCATCCTTTGGGCGTATATTTAATTGCATTATCTACTAAGTTAGAAATAATTTCTCTAAGCTTTTTTTCATCTGTTAAAACCTTTGGCAAAGGTTTTTTAGGCAATTTTAGCTCCATTTTTAAATGCTTTTCTTTAGCTTGGATAATAAAACTATCTACTATTTCTTGACAAAAATCTTCCAACCGAACCTTTTCAATATTATATTCTATACGGCCTGATTCAATTCTAGAAATATTTAATAAATCCTCTACTAATTTTATCAGCCGTTCATTGCTTATATAAATTTTATTTAAAGTTTTTCGCACTTCTTTGCTAATTTCTCCATATGATCCTTCTAATAACAATGAAACAAAACCTTTAATAATTGTTAATGGAGTTCGCAGTTGATGAGACGCAATAGAAATAAATTCGCTTTTAGCTTTATCTAGCCGCCGAAGGTGGGCATTAGCGTCTTTCAATTTCTTGGTTTGGCGTTCAACTTCTTTTTGGAGCGACTTTGAAAAATCTTTCACTTGTTCGTAAAGCTGGGCGTTTTCAATTGCAATTGCTGCTTGGGAAGCAATTGTTTTCAATGCTTTAATATCTTCATTAGTGAACATATCGCCCGATTTTTTTGTTGACAGAAGAAACAATCCAACCAATCTTTTTTTTGAAAATAGAGGAACAACTAAAGCCGCTTTCAACTCTTCTATTTCATTAATTAAAAGAAAACTTTTTTCAAATTTGACTTTATCCGCTACTTTTCTTTTTATATCTTCTAAAACAATAATCCATCCGTCTGCATCATTATAAAAAGTATTGCTGGCATATTCTTTCTTTATTTCTCTAAAATAAGTGATTATCTTTTTTAAGGCTTGCTCTTTTTCTTTTAATTTATAATCTTTCCACTTCCATAGTTTGCCATTTTTCTCTATTACAATTACTTGCATTCTTTTTATTCGCAAAGCCTGACTAATTTTTCCTCTCAAAATATTAATAACTATGTCCAAGTCAAATGTCTGCGACAAAACATCGGAAATCTCAGCTATTAATTCCTGTGGTCTATATTTTCCTTTGAATAAAAATGTATCAGTTATCCTTCCCAACCAATCGTAAAATGGCTTAAAGCCAATT
>JALTFF010000029.1 GCA_027007465.1 bacterium
CTGGATATGTTGGTTATGAAGAAGGTGGTCAATTAACTGAAAGAGTTAGGCACAAACCATATAGCGTAGTACTATTTGATGAAATAGAAAAAGCTCATCCAGAAGTATTTAATATTCTACTTCAAGTCCTAGATGAGGGCAGAATAACTGATGCAAAGGGAAGGTTAGTTAATTTTAAAAATACTATTATTATTATGACGTCTAACTTAGGTAATGACATTATACATGAATATACAATTGGATTTAAAGACAATAGCAATAAAAAAGAAGCTGAAAAATATAATACTGAAGAAATACGTGATAAAATTATGAAAGTTTTAAAAGATAATTTTAAATTAGAATTTCTTAATAGAATTGACGAAATAGTTATTTTTAAAGATTTAAATAAAAAAGATTTAATTAAGATTGTCAATCTTGAATTAGCTAAAGTTCAAAAAAGGTTAGAGAGCAAACAAATCACTTTAAAAATCACTGAAAAAGTTAAAAAAATGTTAGCAGAAAAAGGATATGATGTCACTTTTGGAGCTAGACCATTAAAAAGAGTAATCCAAAATGAAATTTTAGATAAATTAGCTTTAGAAATTATTAAAGGTAAAATAAGGCAAGGAGACAATGTAATAGTGGATTTAGATCGAAAAAATAAAGTAAAATTTGAAGCTAAAGGGATTTCTATACGGAATATTATTAAAAAACCAATTAGTATTAAAGTAGGTAAATAATCCTACTTAGCGCCTCAAAGACTTGAAAAAATTTTTTTAATATAAGTTTCTGCATTAAGTAATTTTAACTTTATGCTTTTTAACTCATTGGCTTTTGGTTTATTTTTGACAATATATTTTATCTTACTGATTAAATCATCCTTGTCTTTTGGTCTAAATAAAAATTTATCTTCAACCAATTCACTTATACCACCTAAATTGCTTGCAATAACTGGCAAACCTTTTAATAATGCTTCATAAATAACAGTAGGAGAATTTTCATAATTAAGAGATGGAACTATTAAACAATCAGATTTAAGCATTTTTTCTTCAACCTCCTTATGACTCTTTTTACCTAATATTTCAATACTACATTGTTTGCTTTTCAAGCCTTTGTCTTTTTTGTTTTTATAAAAATTACTCTCAGCTTTTATTTCTAATTCTTCTAACAAACTTCCATCTCCAATGATTGATAACTTACAATCAATGCCTGATAATTTAGCTAAAGTATCTAGTAAAAAAAATATTCCTTTAGATTTTTCAATTTGCCCAACATAAAGAAATTTAAATGTCTCATTAGTTTGTTTACTTTTAGTTTCGCTATTTTCTATTTTATTACTTGTAATAGGATTTGGAATTACTTTAACTAATGATTTTTTAAAAAACCCTTTTTTTTGATAAAAATTAGATAACCATTTTGATGGTGAAATAACCAAATATGGTGAACCGAATAATAAACGACAGATAAGACCATAAGATTTCACAAAAACATCATCTAATTCTTTTTCTTTTCCATATATCATTAATCCAGATGGAAGCGCTAACTGAACATCATGAAGAATATGAATATGTTTAATTTTTAAATTGCGAATTGCTAATGGAATTAAATATCCAATTCCTTTTAAATTATGTGTAATAACTAAATTAGGTTTTTCTTTTTTTAAAATTCCCTTTATTTTAAAATAACTTCCTATGTCAAAAGTATCAGCAATATGCCAAAAAAATCTTAAAGATTTGGGCAGTTTATTTAAATTATAATATAATGCTGGGATATAATAAATTTTAAATTTAGGACTAATTTTTTTAATTTCTAAGTTAAAATTTTTTATAGATATTGGTTTTGTAGTAATAATAACAACTTGATGACCAAGTTTTAACAACCCATTAGCCATAATTTCAACTATTTTCTCAGCTCCACCTTTTGAATATGGCTCATATAAATTATTAATCAAGCAAATTTTCATAAATTTTATTTAATCTTTTTTTTACTGTTTTCAGACTATATTTTCTCTCAACTAATTTTCTAGCTTTAATACTCATTTCTAATCTTATTTTTTTGTTAGATAAAATTTTATTTAATTTACTTGACAGATCCTTTATATTTCTTGGTTCTACTAAATATCCTTGCTCTTTATCTTTAAAAACGCTTCTAACACCTGGAATATTAGAAGCAATTACTGGTATGCCGCAAGCCATTGCTTCTAATAATACCATACCAAACGCTTCTGATTTATCAATTGATGGAAAAACAAATACATCTGCTAAATTATAATATCTTACTAATTTTTTATTATCAACAAAACCGACAAATACAACTTTATCTTTAATGTTTAATTTTTTTGCTAAATTTTCATAGTGCTCTCGCCTATCTCCATTGCCAATAATCAATAACTGAAAATCAATATCTTGCAATTTACTCACTGCATTAAGCAAGTATTCTAATCCTTTAAAATAATGCGCTTTATCAAGTGTTCCAACAAATAAAATATTTTTTTTATCTTTTTCTTCTTTTTTGTTTTTAATCTTAAACTCCTCAATATCAATTCCAAATGGAATCTCATAAAATTTATCTTTATGATTTTGATAAAAATTAGCTATATCGCTATTTTTAATATAATCTAAACTAGCACAAGTTATTTTGTCAGCGCTTTTTAATAATAAAGTCCTAATTAATTTTGATGGAAAGCTTAATATTTTTGCAAGCAAAGGCAAATTAACAACATCCATATGATAATGGATTATTAGCTTTGTTTTTGGATGCAATAGCTTATAAAGCCAAACAATTTCTGCTGTTCCAAAAAATGGATAATGAAGATGAATAATGTCAAAATTCTTTAAATATAAAAAAAGTTGAGGCAAAAAGACACCTTTTCCATATGTTAATATTGATTTTAATTTTAATACATCTACATTGCCTAACTCTATGTTTTCTAACTTAGTATTTTTAAAAAATTTATTTATTTTATAATCAGGTGTTAAAACAGTCACTTGATGGCTTAATCTATCTAAAACTTTTGAAAAATAGTAAGCCACATTGCCAATTCCACCTGGATAAGGAGGAAAAACGCAGACTATTTGAGCGATCTTCATATCTCTTGTCTTATTTAAATTTAAATTTACCAAAGAAGCTAAACTCATTTGGGATTTTTAATAGTTGAACAATTTTTTGCTAATATTATTACTTCTTTAACAACTTTTCAAGTTCTTCAATTCTCTTTTCAAATTGTCTACTCCTCTCTTCAAATTGTCTATTCCTCTTTTCAAGTTGTTTAATCTTGGCTCCTATATCAAGTTTATCACTGCTAACAAACAAGTTTCCATTTTTATCTATTTTCATTATTTTTTCTCGTTTAGGATTTAAAAATAAAATTCCATTTTTATCTTCTGTAAAGCAAAATCTATTTTTAAAACAAATATCACCGCCTTGAATTACGCCATCTGATTTAATTCCTCCTGG
>JALTFF010000030.1 GCA_027007465.1 bacterium
ATCGCACATTAACAAATAAGGAGGTAAATGACATTATGCAGAGAATCTATATTAAAATACACAAAAACAATGGTTGGGAAGTAAGAGGAGTAAAATAAAAAGGTCCTGATAAATCAGGACCTTAATAATTTATATGAAATTTTATATGAAATATATCCATCCTTTGCGATCAATTACTGCTTTTTGCCCGCATTTTGGGCATCTTAGTACTGTAGGAGCCCGAGGCTCCTTTTCCAAGACTGCCCCGCAATAACAATAAAAGATCTCTTTGTGCTTATTCTCATGCTTTTTCCATGACGACTCTACATTTGCTAAATAAATTCTCTTTTTCATTCCATTTCTTCCTCCTTATATTTTATTTTTTTACTTTTCAATGTGCCTATAAAAAAATCAGCTCTTTTAGAGCCGATTTTTTGCTTTATTTGTATTTTATTTAACTATTTAAAATAAACACAAAAACATTCGGCTCTCTGAGCTGCTAAAAAAGTAAAAGCTAAACCAATTTTGAGCTAAAATGTTTTTCATAATTTATTTTAATTTTATTATAATGCTTTAAATAATTTTGTCAAGTCATTAATAATCTCTTTACAAAATTTATATAGAATGTAATATAGTATTAAGGCCTGTTAACATTTTATTATGGATTTATCAAAAATAAAAAAAATTCACTTTATTGGAATTAAAGGAATTGGAATATCTGCGCTAGCAAAATATTTTAAAAGTCAAGGCATCTCAGTATCTGGAAGCGATTTAAAGTTAAAAGGTCATTCAAGTAAAAATATTACAAAAGATATTGATTTAATAATCTATTCCCCTGCTATAAATAAAAATAATATAGAAATTAAAAAAGCCAAGCAATTAAAAATTCCTTGCTTTAGCTATCCGCAAATTCTTGGAAAAATTACAGAGCAAAAATATACTATTGCTATTTCTGGAATGCACGGAAAAAGCACCACAACTTCTTTAATTGGTTTAATACTAACAAAAGCTGGTCTTAATCCAAATATAATTGTTGGAACAAAAATAAAAGAATTTAAAAATAGCAATTTTAGATTAGGCGCCAAACCAAATTTTAAAAAAATTAAATTAAATAAAAAAATAAAAAACCAGATTGAAAAAAATGAAATTTTAGTAATAGAAGCTGACGAATATAAAGGCTCTTTTTTAAATTATTGGCCAAAAATTTTAGTTATGCTTAATTTAGAAAAAGAGCATTTAGATTATTATAAAAATTTAAGCCAAATTAAAAAAACATTTTTAAAATTTGCAAAACATTTAAAAAAAGATGATTTTTTAGTTATTAATAAAAAAGATAAAAATCTTTTAGAAATTGCAAAAAAAGTAAATTGTAAAATATATTATTTCTCTGACAAAGATATTGATAATGCAAAAATTAAACTAAAAGAAAATAGCATAAAAGAAAATTTTGCAGCTGCTATGGCAGTAAGTAAAATTTTAAATATTCCTCAAAAAATATTGAAAAATGTATTTAACAATTTTAAAGGCGTTTGTAGAAGATTTGATTTTAGAATAGAAATCAATGGGGCAAAAATATATGATGATTTTGGCCATCATCCAACTGAAATAAAAGCAACACTTGATATGGCTAAAAAAATCACGAAAAATAAACTTTATATAGTCTTTCAACCACATCAATATTTACGCACATATCTATTATTTAAAGATTTTATAAGCGCATTTGATAAAGCTGATAAAGTTATTTTAACGCCAATTTACTCAGTAGCTGGAAGAGAAAATTCTAAAATTAAAAAAAAAATAAGTTCTAAAAAATTAGCTTGCGCAATTAAAAAAAGATGGAAAGAGAAAAAATATAATAAAGAAGCAATAAATATGACATTTGAAAAAATTCCTAAGTTTTTATATAAAAACTTAACAAAGGGAGATATATGTATTTTAATGGGAGCTGGAGACATATATAAAAAAATAAAGATATAATTTTAAAATCTACGTCTGTTTCTTTGCCTATATTCAGGCAAGCTCGTGTAGACAAAAACAATGTTATTATATTAAAAAATGTTAGAAAATAATAAAATTAAACAAAAACTTTTAAAAGAATTAGGTAATAAAATACAAGAAAATATAGCTTTAGCAAATTATACTAGTTTTAAAATTGGAGGACTATCTAAATATTTTTTTATAGCAAAAAATAATAATGAGATAATTAAAGCTGTTATAACAGCTAAAAAATTAAATCTAAAATTCTTTATATTAGGCAATGGCAGTAATGTTTTAATAAGCGACAATGGCTTTAATGGCTTGGTAATAAAAGCAGAAAATACAAAATGCCAGCTTAAAAATAATAATATTATTTGCGCTGAAGCTGGCGCATTGCTTTATAATATTCTCCAATTTGCAATTAATAATAGTTTAACTGGATTAGAATGGGCTATTGGCATTCCAGGAACTATTGCTGGAGCTGTAAGAGGAAATGCTGGCGCTTATGGAAATGAAATTTCAAATTTGGTAAAAAAAGTAAAAGCTTTAAATAAAGATTCTCAAATTATTGATTTTGATAATAAAAGATGCTGTTTTAATTATAGGGAAAGTATTTTTAAAAAAGATAAAAATCTAATAATTTTAGAAGTAGAATTAAAACTTACAAATGGAGATAAAAATAAAATAAAAGAAAAAGTCCAAAAAATTTTAGAACAACGAAAAACTAAGATACCTGATTTACCAAATGCTGGCAGTATATTTAAAAATGTTCCAATTAATAGATTAAGCAAATTAGTAATAGATAATGAAATGCCAATAATTAACAATAAAGTCCCAGCTGCTTGGTTTATTGAAAAATTAGGGCTAAAAGGATTTGAAGTCGGAGATGCAAAAGTTAGTGAAAAGCATGCTAATATTATTATTAATAATGGCAATGCAACAGCAGAGCAAGTAATTGAGTTAATAAGCCTAATTAAAACAAGAATAAGGGACAAGCTTGGAATACAATTAGAAGAAGAAGTGCAATATATTGGCTTTGATTAAGCTCTCATAGCTCAATGGATAGAGCGCAACCCTGCGGAGGTTGAAATGAAGGTTCAATTCCTTCTGAGAGCACTACAATGTTATATTACAAAATATAAAATTAATAGGAAAGAATTATAAATTTTATTAAAAATAGTCCTGGTTTGTCTCAAATAAAAAACATTAAAGTTATCTGGAATACAACTAATGAATTTAAAGATTTCAGAATTAAAATATGGAATATTTTAAATTTCCAAAAAATTTTCTTTGGGGGGCGTCTACTTCCAGTCATCAAGTTGAAGGAAATAATAATAATAATGACTGGAGTAAATGGGAGAAGGAAAATGCTAAAAGATTAGCAGAAGAATCAAGGAGTTATTGGAGTAAATGGCAGCAGGTGAAATTTCCAGAAATGTTTGAATCACAAAATTATATTTCAGGAAAAGCCTGT
>JALTFF010000031.1 GCA_027007465.1 bacterium
GCTTATAATTTTAATGAGGAAGTTAATTGGGTGATAAATAATATTAAAAGAATAAGAAAAAAAGAGCCAAAATCTCAAATAGTTGTCTTAACTAGGGCAAATTCCAATGTTAATCGTGCTGCAGACATTTTTACTGCTAATAATATTAATCATATTACTATTGATAAATATGATTTTTTTAATAGGCAAGAAATAAAAGATATTTACGCTTATTTAAAAATTATTTTTAATAAATTTGACTTAGAAAGCGCTTTGCGAATTGTTTCGCGTCCATCAAGAAATATAGGAATTAAGATATTAAAATCTATAAAGAAAAGCGGGGATCTTGTTGGATTAAGAATTTCTGATTTTTTAGATTTTAAGAATTATAGTTTTCCAGAGCCATTTTATAATCTTATAAAAAAATGGGATAAGAGTCGGATTATTGTTTTAGACACAGAAACAACTGGTTTAAATGTTTTAAAAGATGAAATTATTCAGATTTATGCTGTAGAAATAATCAAGGGGAAAAGAAGAGGGGATTTTTATCATATTTTAAAAAACAGTATTTCTGTTGGAGATTCTGCTGAAATACATGGAATGACAGATGAATTTTTGCAAGAAAATGGTAGAAATCCAAAAGAAGTATTAAGTGAGCTAAAAGAATTTATAGGAAAAGATATAGTAGTGGGTCATAATATTAATTTTGATATTTCAATGATAAAGGAGAATGGAAAGAGGAATAATATTAATTTTGAATTTGAAGAGTATTATGACACTTTAGACATTGCAAAACGTTTTATTAAAGGCGTGGAAAATTATAAACTAACCACCTTATCTAAAGTATTAAAATTAGAAACTGCTACACATGATGCCAAGGATGATGTTTTGGCAACAGTTGGACTTTTAGGTGTATTGATTGACAAATTAAAATTAGGGACTTTTCAAAGGGCTGAAATTTTCAATAAATTTTCTAATAAATTTATTCAATTAAGCAACTTGATTTATTCTTGGCAGAAAATTGTTCAAAATAAACGGCCAGCAGAGTCTTTGAAACATATTTGGGAAAGCTCTGGATTAAAAAATTATTATAGCCAAGACAGAGACCATGAAAAGCGATTTAAATCAATTGAAAAGTTAGTTTCTATTTTTAAGAAAAAAGATGATTTAGACAAGCAAGCTGATTTTGTTCTAAGAGAACTAATAAATTTTAGTTCTTTAACTAAAAATATTGATTTTTTATATTTAGAAAATGGAAAAATTCCAATCGTTACAGTTCATCAAGTAAAGGGCTTAGAATTTGATTATGTATTTATTATAGGAGTTAATGAATTTAAGTTTCCAGTTTTTAGCTCAGATTTAGAAGAAGAAAAAAAACTTTTCTATGTTGCAATGACACGCGCTAAAAAGTATATTTTTATTTCTTATAGTAATTTTGATGATTACAATCAGCTAATTAATAAAAGCATTTTTATAAATTTAATTGATAAAAAGTATATAAATTTTATTGAATAATTTTTCAGGTTTTTGCTTTAAAATTTTAGACAGAGCAAATAATTTATGCTATATTTAAAATATCTCTAATATAATTTTAATCAAAATTATGAACGAACAATTTAAAAATAATTCTGAAATAGACTTAGAAAAAGTTTATGATACTAATAAAGCAAAAAATGAAGTAAACAAAAGAAGAGGGCTAATAAAAGGATTATATAGCAAAGTTATGAAAACTAAACAAGTGGATTTACTTGATTTATTCTCATATATTGATGAAAAATTTTTTAGTCATTTAAATTCAGGTGAGAAAGAGCAACATATTTTTCACCATTTATTATCTGGATCTTCTATGTCAAATCAAAAAAAAGGGCAATATTATTTTAATAAAGTAGACCAATCAGCTGAAAATATAATTCAAGAATTATTAAGTATAAAAAATGAAAGCGAATTTATAAAGAGAGCTAGAAATTTAATTGATGTTTTAAAGAAAAATGAAAAATAATTTTATGTTTAACTTTTCACAGACAAAAAAAATATTAGATCAATATAAAATTCCATTAGCTAAAAGTTTTTTACTAAAATCAGACAATCAATTAGGATATATAAAAAAATATTTATCTTGGCCTATAATAATGAAAATTTCTAATCCTAAAATTATTCATAAAACAGAGGTTAGAGGTGTGGCTAAAGTTAATAATGAACAGGAATTTAAAGATAAATTTAATCAATTAAGCCAGATCAAAGGAAATGAGGGAATAGTTGCGCAACAATTTATTCAAGGAATGGAGATTATTATTGGAATGAAAAGAGATGCTCAATTTGGGCCAGTTTTGATGTTTGGTTTAGGTGGAATATTTGTTGAATTATTTAAAGATGTAAGTTTTCGTATAGCTCCTATTAAAATTAAAGAAGCAAAAAAAATGATAAGAGAAATAAAATCTTATCCAATTCTTAATGGTTACCGAAGCCAAGAAAAAATAAATACAAATCAATTAGTGAAAATTTTGCTTAATCTTTCTAACTTGTCATTAAGAGAAAAAGCTATTAACCAGATTGACTTTAATCCTATTATAGTTAACTCAAAAAAAGCTTTGGTGGTTGATGCTAAAATTATTTAAACTTTATGAATATATTATTTAATCCAAAAACAATAGCCCTAATTGGAGCTACTAATAGAACTGGATCAGTTGGTTTAGGTTTGGCTAAAAATTTATTGTCAACCAGTGCTCATCGGAAAATATTTTTGGTTAATCCCAATCATAAAACTCTTTTTAGCCAAAAGGTTTATCCATCTATTTTAAGTATTGATAGTCCAATTGATCTTTCTGTAATTGCTATTCCAGCTAAATTTGTTCTTCAAGCAGTTAAAGAATCTATTAAAAAGAAAGTGCGAGGAATGATTATTATTTCAGCTGGTTTTGCTGAGAGTGGCGCTCTTGGAGTTAAAAGGCAGAGAGAATTGGCTAATTTAGTTAATAAAGCAAAAATACCATTAGTAGGTCCAAATTGTTTAGGAATAATTGATACTCATTCTAAGTTAAATGCTTCATTTTCACCAACAATGCCTCAAACTGGAAATATCTCTTTAATTTCTCAATCAGGAGCTTTAATTGATTCAATTTTAGATATTGGAAGGCATAGATTTGGTTTTAGAAGAGTGATTTCACTTGGTAACGAAGCTAGCAATGATTTATCTGATTTTTTAGAATTTTTAGGTAATGATTTAAAAACAAAAGTGATTCTTCTTTATTTAGAAGGTGTTAAAAATGGAACAAAACTAATGAAAACAGTTAAAAAAATAACTAAAAAGAAACCAATCTTGGTTTTAAAAGCAGGAAGAACCAAAGCTGGAAAAAAAGCAGTTAAATCACATACAGCTTTATTAGCTGGAGATGATATTGTTTTTCAAACAGCTTGTCGTCAAAGCGGTATAATTTTGACTGAGACATTAGAAGAACTAATGAATTTAGCTAAAACCCTTTCTTGGCAACCAAGAATAAAAAGAGGTAGCCTTGGAATTATTACTAATGGTGGTGGATTAGGTGTTTTAGCTAGTGATTATTGTAGAAAATTTAAAATTAAATTAGCTCAATTATCACCAACAGTCTTGCAAAAATTGATTAAATCAAACAAGATTAACCCAGCTTTTTCACAACATAATCCATTGGATTTAATTGGAGACGCTTTAGCAGAGCAATATGAGTTAGCTATTAATTTTTGGATGAAACAGAAAGACTTATCTGGTTTAGTTATTATATTATCACCGCAAATAATGACTCAAGCGCAAAAGACAGCTAAAATAATTGTTCAAGCTAAAAAAAGGTTTGTTCAAAAACCAATAATTACTGTTTTTTCTGGTAAAACAAATGTCCAATCAGCAATTAAGATATTAGAAGAAAATCAAATACCTAATTTTATTGATCCTTACTGGGCAATATTAGGAATGAAATATTTATTAGATTTTTAACTTCATTATTATAATGAATTAAACTGGTTGCACATAGAAAGTGGCTAAGCTCTTTCAGCCCTTTTCATAAAAATGAATAACAAAGCTAAAGCAGGGTTTATTTAACATACAGCGCTGACAATATACGGAAATATGAGTGATATTAGCCTAAAAATATATGCTTTATTTTATTAAGAAATTTATTCCTAAAAGAATATTTAATTTTTTTCAGCCAGTTTATCATTTTTTATTAAGTTGGTTAGCGGCTGTTTTTTATAATTTTCCATCTAAAAAAATGATTGTTATTGGTATCACAGGGACAACAGGGAAAACAACAACAGCTTTTTTATTGGCAAAAATGTTAGAAAATATAGGTTATAAAGTTGGTTTAACCTCAACAGCTATTTTAAAAGTCGGTAAAAAAGAATGGTTGAATAATAAAAAGATGACTATGCTTGGAAGATGGCAAACCCAGGAATTATTAAACAAAATGGCAAGAGATAAATGTGATTATGCTATTATTGAAACAACCTCACAAGGCATTGAACAGTTTAGGCATTATTTTATAAATTATGATACCTTAATATTTACTGGTATATATCCAGAACATATTGAAGCGCACAAGGGTTTTGAAAATTATAAAAAAGCCAAAGCAAAATTATTTAAGCATTTAGAAAAATGTAAGATAAAATATATTGGAAAAAAGAAAGTTAAAAAAATAATTATTGTAAATTTGGAAGATAAATTTGCTAAATATTTTTTAAATTTTTGGGCTCAAGAAAAATGGGGTTATATTGCAAAAACTGAAAATGTAAAGTTTTATAATCAGCCAGAATTTAAAAATGTTAATATTGTAAAAGCTGACAATATTCAATCTAATAAAAATGGCAATAAATTTATTGTTAATAATATTGGATTTAATATTCAGATTCTTGGAGAGTTTAATGTTAGAAATGCTTTAGCAGCAATTACAGCTATGTTGAGCAATGGGATTAGTTTAGATAAATGCAAGAATGGTTTAGAAAAAATAAATTCAATTCCAGGCAGGATGGAAATAATCAATAAAGGTCAAGATTTCACAATTATTGTTGATTATGCTTTTGAGCCAAGAGCTCTTGAAAAATTATATAGCGCAATTAAACTAATTAAACCTAATAGAATAATTCATATTTTAGGATCTGCTGGCGGTGGAAGAGATGCATGGCGCAGAAAAATTCTCGGAAAATTAGCAGGTAAAAATGCTGATATTGTAATTGTCACAAATGAAGATCCTTATGATGAAAATCCATTTGAAATTATAGAACAAGTTGCTAAAGGTGTTGAAAGTGTAATATTAAATGACAAACCAATTTTGTTTAAAATTATTGATCGCTATCAAGCTATTAAAAAAGCTATAAGTTTGGCAAAAAGAGGTGATCTTGTTTTAATTACTGGCAAGGGTTGTGAGCAAGCTATTTGTGTTGATAAAGAGAAAAAAATTCCTTGGGACGATAGAAAAGCAGTTAAGAAAGCGTTGCAGGAAATAAAAAAAACGCTATAAAGCTTTTATAAAAAATATATTGGAATTGTATTTTAACCCAGCCATAGCAGGATAATTGGAAAATTCTTTATATGTTTAGCATAGAAAAAAGCTCAACTCTTTTACTGATATTTATACTTTTCTGTCATTTATACCTGTTATGTTGCTGCGCTTGCCTATTTAACATAGTAGACAGGCAGACGCGGCGCGCATAGACAGATTAAAATAAGGAAATAATAACAGAGAAAGTAAGAAAACGTTTAAACAATGTTAATTACGCATAACACATAACATTAAAGCATAAGAGAGTATCACTGCTTTGATGTCTTATATTTAGTGTATTTAATGGATTCCTCGCTTTGTAAGGTGTTTTTTTATGATTAAATTTTTTTTTAATAAATTAAATAGTAAAATAAACTCTGTTACTCAAGCAGCTTTTGTAATTGCTTTAGCTTCTTTAACGAGCCGTTTTCTTGGTATATTTCGTGATAGAATATTAGCTGGAAAATTTGGTGCAGGAGACGAATTAGATATTTATTGGGCAGCTTTTCGTTTGCCAGATTTGACTTACAGTTTAATAGTATTGGGCGCTTTATCAGCTGGTTTTATTCCTATTTTTATAAAGCAATTAGAAAAAGATAAAATTAAAGATTACCATAAAGCTTATGATTTTGCTAATAATATTTTGAATATTTTAGTCATTACTTTATTAGGTGTTAATTTTTTATTTTTTATCTTTACTCCAATTATCATACCATTAATTGCTCCTGGATTTTCAGGGAAAAAATTACATTTAACTATTCAAATGACAAGAATTATGCTTATTTCACCTATTTTATTGTCTATTTCAGCTATTCTTGGCGGTATTTTACAATCATTTAAAAAATTTTTTATCTATTCGCTTTGTCCTATAATGTATAATTTAGGGATTATTATTGGTGCTTTATATTTTGTTGATTGGTGGGGAATATATGGGCTTGCTATTGGAGTTGTGCTTGGCGCTGCTTCTCATATGTTAATTCAAGTTTATCCTGTTAAAAATTTAGGTTTTAAATATAAATTTTTATTTAGCTTGAAAGATGAAAACACAAGAAGACTCGCTAAAATGATGTTGCCTAGAACACTAACTTTAGCTATTGCGCAAATCAATTTTACAGTCCTTACTATTATTGCTTCAACTTTATCTGTTGGTTCTATAGCTGTTTTTAATTTTGCAAATAATATCCAATCATTTCCATTAGGTATTTTTGGAATCTCTTTTGCTGTAGCTGCTTTCCCAACAATGTCTGAGTGGATAAATAATAAAGAAAAATTTTCTTATGTGGTTAATGAAACATTTTTAAAAATTCTTTTTTTTATTATTCCTTCAATTTTTTTGCTTATAATTTTAAGAGCGCAAGTAGTAAGAGTAATTTTAGGAACGGGAAAATTTGGATGGCAAGATACTATTTTAACATTTAAAACTTTAGGATTTTTTGCTATTTCTCTTTTTGCTCAGTCATTAATTCCGCTTTTGTCAAGAGTTTTCTATGCTTATCAAGATAGCAAGACCCCGTTTTTTATTGGATTAATATCTTCTATTTTTAATTTGATTTTTGCTTTAAAATTGTCTAAAATAATGGGAATACCTGGTTTAGCTTTAGCTTTTTCATTAGCTAGTATTATTAATTTTACTTTATTATTAGCAATTGTTAAAATTAAATTACCAAGCCCAAAGCATCTAAAGATTCTATCTTCAGTTTTTAAAATTTCTTTAGCAAGTTTAATAGCTGGCATTGCAACGCAATGCACTAAATTTTTTATTGGGCAATTTGTTAATATGGAAAAACTATGGGGAGTTTTTACCCAAGGTATGATAGCTGGACTTATAGGTATAATTATTTATTTAGTTGTGTGTTGGCTTGTTAAAAGTCCAGAGCTAATATCTCTATGGAATAGCTTAAAAAATAAATTGCAAATTAAAAATATAAAAACAGGTGATATTGATCAATTAATGTAAATAATTAAAAACAATAAAATTAAAAATTATATGAAATATTATATTATTACTTATGGCTGTCAAATGAATATCTCAGACAGCGAAAAAATTGCTTATAAATTAGAAAAAGAGGGATATCAACTTGCCAAAAATATGGAGCAAGCCGACTTGGTTATTATAAATGTTTGTTCTGTAAGACAATCAGCTGTTGACAGAGTTTATGGAAAAGTGAGATTGTTAAACAAGTTAAAACAAAAAAATCCGAAACTGAAAATTATTTTAACTGGATGCATCTTAGAATCTGATAAAAAAAAGTTAGAAAATCAGATTGATGGAATTTTGCCTATTATTTCTTTAAGCAAGCCAGCTAAATATCATTCTTTAACCAAGGCTTATGTTCCAATTATGACAGGATGTAATAATTTTTGCACTTATTGTGTTGTGCCTTATACTCGTGGAAGAGAAATTTCAAGAAAAACAGATGAAGTACTTTGTGAAATAAAAAAATTAGTTAGAAAAGGTTATGATGAAATTACGCTTTTAGGTCAAAATGTGAATAGCTATAAATCTTATATCAAAGAAGACGGACAAATTAAAAAGGTGAATTTTTCAAGACTTTTAAAAATGATAAATAACATATCTGGCAATTTTAAAATTTATTTTTTAACTAATCATCCTAAAGATATGTCTGATGAATTGATTAAAACAATTGCTCAATGTGAAAAAGTAGTCAAAAAGATTCATTTGCCATTTCAAGCTGGAGATAATAAAATTTTAAGAAAAATGAATCGTGGTTATACAATAGAGCATTATAAAGATTTAGTGAAAAAAATTTATAAAATAATTCCAAATGCAGAAATTTCAACAGATATTATTGTTGGCTTTCCTGGAGAAACAAGAGAACAGTTTGAGAAGACTGTTCAAGTAATGAAAGAAATAAAATTTTCACAAGCCTATATTGCGCGTTATTCTCCACGTCCAGGAACTCCAGCATTTAAAATGAAAGATAATGTTTCAATGAAAGAGAAAATAAGAAGAAGAGATATTTTAATGGAGATTATTCATCCGAAACGAGCGGAAAGATAGTGGAATGACTGAGAAATTACTTAAACAATGTTAACAAGAAAAACAATGTCAATTATGTTAACAATGCTTGGACGTATTTTTTAATGCGTTTTGCAAAAAGAGAACGTGGACAGCATTATTTATTTATGTATGATTAGGTCTTTCGCTTACTTGTGGCAGGTTGATAATTTTAGTAGATAAATTATGAGAAAAAAAGAAAATAATAAAATTGTAGTTATACTAGGGCCTACAGCTGTTGGCAAGACGAAATTAGCTGTTAAATTAGCATATAAATTTAATGGTGAAATTATAAGCGCTGACTCAAGACAAGTTTATAAAGGTATGGATATTGGCACTGGCAAAGATTTGGAAGAATATATCTTAAAAATTCAGGGTAGGGAAGTGATTGTTAAACATCATCTTATTGATATTGTTTTACCCAACATACATTTTAATTTGGCAAAATATCAAAAAATGGCTTATAAATCTTTTAAAGATATTTGGGCAAGAAATAAATTACCGTTTTTAGTTGGTGGAAGCGGATTGTATTTACAGGCAGTTGTTGATGGATATATTTTAAATAATCAAGCCAAAATTGATAAAGAATTAAGAAAGAAATTAGAAAAGATGAGCTTTAATAGATTATTAGAGGAAATAAAAAAACAAAGTAAAAATTGTAAAATGACAAATCAAGAATTAAAAAATGCGTTGCAGAAAAATAAGAGACGAGCTATTCGCTATATTGAGATGATTATTCAAACTAAAAAAAGTTTTTCTAAATTATTTCAGAAAAAACAACCAAATTTTTCAGCTTTAATCATAGGTTTAAAAATGCCAAGAAAAGAATTAGACATAAAAATAGAAAAAAGGATAAATAAATGGTTAAGGCAAGGATTGATTAAAGAAGTTGAAGATTTACATAGGCAAGGAATAAGTTGGAAAAGATTAGAAGAGTTTGGGTTAGAATATAAATATGTTTCTCTGTATTTAAGAGGAAAAATTCAATACAATGAAATGATTGGAAAAATAAAAATTGCCATAAGGCAATTTGTAAAAAGGCAGATGACATGGTTTAAAAGATGGCAAAAGCAAGGAAGAAAAATTTATTGGATAAACATAGATAGTAAAAGTTTTATAAAAGTAGCCAAAAAGATAAAAATGTTTATTTAATATAGTATTTTTTTAATGAGTTAATTGATCTTTTAATAATCTCGCAGTAATTTGTGGATTGGCTTTTCCCTTTGTTTCTTTCATCACTTGACCAATAAAGAATTGTAATAAGTTTTCCTTTCCATTTTTATATTTTTTAACTTGTTCTGGATTATTACTAATAATTTTTTTAATAATTTCAATTATTTCATCTTGATTAGTTGTCTGCCTTAGATTTTTTTCCTTAATAATATCAGATGGATCAGCTCCTGTTTTAAACATTTCACTTAAAACAATCTGAGCAGAAGTAGAATTTACTTCATTTTGAAAAATAATTTTTATCAATTCAGCCATATTCTCAGCTGTAATTTTTATATCTTTAATTGTTTTTTGGCTTGATTTTAAATGTTTAAATAATTCTGAAATTATCCAATTAGCAGTTAATTTTGCTAATTTATTCTTATATTCTTCCCAATTTTTATGACTTACATTAATCCAAGCGCGCAATTCTGACATTACTTGCTCTGTCCAATCAGCCAAGTCTTTATCAGCTACTAATAATTCTGCGTCATAGTCATTAAAACTATATTGTTCTTTAAATCTTTGTTTTTTTTCTTGAGGCAGTTCAATTAATTGAGATTTTATTTGAGCTAAATTTTGATTGCTAATTCTTACTGGTGGAAGATCTGGATCTGGGAAATAGCGATAATCTTGCGCTTGTTCCTTTGTTCTTTGGAAAAATGTTTTTTGTTTAACACTATCCCATCCTCTTGTCTGCTGAATTATTTTTTCACCTCTATCTAATAATTCTGATTGTCTTTTAATTTCATATTCAATAGCTCGCTCAACTGCTTTGAATGAATTAATATTTTTTATTTCAACTTTTGTGCCTAATTTTTTATCATCTGAAGACAGTGAAATATTAGCCTCTACTCTCATTTGTCCTTTTTCCATATCTGCATCGCTTACTTTTATATACCTAAGAATTTGTTGGTATAGTTGAGCAAATTTCTTTGCCTGTTTAGCTGTTTTTATCACTGGCTCTGTTACTAATTCCATCAAAGGAGTGCCTGCTCTATTATAGTCAACTAATGAATAATTTTTATTATTTGGATGTAATAATTTTCCAGCATCCTCCTCTAAATGAATTCTTGTAATATCCACCCTATCTCCATCAACTTTAAGCCAACCATTATAGCAAAATGGTAGATCATACTGGCTTATTTGATAGCCTTTTGGAAGGTCTGGATAAAAATAATTTTTTCTATCAAATTTTGAATACTGATTTATTTTACAATTTAATGCTAAGCCAGTAAGTATTGTCCATTCAATAGCTTTTTTATTAGCTACTGGTAATGTCCCTGGATG
>JALTFF010000032.1 GCA_027007465.1 bacterium
CATTCTTGTAAATAATCTGAGTTGTCGGCAATTTGCACATGCTTCTAACATCATCCGGCTTCATATCTGAACTGACGAAGTTGCTAAAATAGGGCAATCCAAACTTTGCCGTGACCTCGTCTAATAAGTCAACAATAGGATTATCCCAGTCAAAATCCTTTGTAATATTGTAAGTTGGGATAGGAAATGAAAAAACTCTTGATTTTGCGTCGCCAGCTGTCATTACTTCAAGAAAAGCTTTGTTTATCATATTCATTTCTTCTTGAAAATCACTATAAGTAACATTTAAAAGCTTTCCTCCAATAACTACTGGCTGTTTTGCATAAATTTCTGGAACAGTTAAGTCAAAAGTCAAATTAGTATATGGGCTCTGAAATCCGACTCTTGTTGGAACATTCATATTAAAAATAAATTCCTGCATTGCTTGCTTCACTTCTGGATAAGACAATTTATCATAACGGACAAAAGGCGCTAAAAGAGTGTCAAAATTTGAAAGCGCCTGCGCGCCAGCTGCTTCTCCTTGAAGAGTATACATAAAATTAACAACTTGACCCAAAGCAGCGCGAAAATGCTTAGCTGGTTTTGATTCTGTTTTTCCAGAAACTCCTGTAAATCCGCTCATTAAAATGTCTTGCAAATCCCAGCCAACACAGTAAATTGATAAAAGCCCGAGATCATGAATATGAAAATCTCCACTTAAATAAGCTTGTTTTATTTCTGGCGGATAGATTTTATTTAACCAATAAGTTTTAGTTATTTCTGAAGAAATATAATTATTTAATCCTTGCAATGAAAAAGCCATATTACTATTTTCTTTTACTTGCCAATCTGATTCGCTTAAATATTGGTCAACTAAATCAACTTGCATTTTATCGCCTATCTCACGAATCTTGCTATGTTGATCTCTATAAATAATATAAGCTTTAGCTGCTTTTACTTCCCTATTTTTTATTAAAACTTCTTCAATAATGTCTTGAATTTCTTCTACAGCTGGTATTGAACGAGAATGAAATTTCTTATTTAAAATATTTATCACTTGATTGTTAAGTTTTTTTGCTTTTTCCTTAGGCGATTTATCTTCAATAGCTTCTAATGCTGATGCAATAGCATTTATAATTTTATCTTCATCAAAATCTACAATCCTATCATCTCTTTTCCTAATTTTTTTAATTTGATTTTTTGTCAAAATATTAAGCATAATATTAGTTTAAATTATTAATCTTTTCTGCTAATCTTATTTAAGCGATTTTTCAATAGCATATGTGGGACATTTAATCGCTTAACTGCCATTTAGCTTATTTCTGCTTAACTTTCTTTTTCTTTTTCTTTTTTAATAATCTATTTAGCTCTCTTTTAAATGAATTAACATCTTTAAAATCTTGATAAACACTGGCAAAACGAATATATGCTACTTGATCAAGTTTTTTTAAGTGCTTCATTACTATTTTACCAATCTGAGAACTTTTAATTTCATTGCTTTTTTTTAATTGAATATCTCTCTCAATACGGCTAATTAATTTTTTAAGATTATCATTAGTGACAGCTCTTTTTTCTAAAGATTTTTTAATTCCTTGAATTACTTTATCACGGCAGTAATTTTCTCTATAACCATTACGTTTAACAACTGTTAGATTAAGAATTTCTATTTCTTCTATTGTTGAAAATCTAAAAGAACATTTCAGACATTCACGCCGTCTTCTAACAGAAAGTCCATCAGAAGCTATGCGAGAATTTATAACTTTTGTATCTGGATAATGGCAGATAGGACAATGCATAAAACTAATTAAAAATCTTATAATTCAATATATTGTAGGCTATCTTTTATTATAGCACAATATGTAGGTGCGTCAATTGTGGATAACTTTAAACCTCCAATAAAAAAATCCAATATTATTAAAAACATCGGACTTTTTATTTATTGCTAAAATAACTAATTTATCTTAACCTACATCATTTTTTTTCTAATAAAGGCTGGGACATCTAAATCAGAACCCTCGCTTGGCTCGTCTTCTTTCTCATCTTTTTTAACTGGTTCTCTTTGAGCTGCTTTTAACGAGCTAGACTTCTTACTTTTTTTAATTTTATCTGTTTGTATTTCCTCTTCTTGTTTTAAAAACTTGCTCGGGCTATAAGAAGGCTGAATTAAATTTTCATTACTTTGATTTGAAGAATTTTCATCAAAACCACTAGCTACAACTGTAATCCTTATTTCATCTTTTAATTTTTCATCAATAGCTGTGCCAAAAATAATCCTTGCTTCTTCATCAGCTGAAGAAGTAATAATCTTAGCTGCTTCATTAACTTCACTCATTCCTAAAGATGTTCCTCCAGTAATAGTAAATAATATGCCTTTTGCGCCGTCAATAGAAACTTCTAACAAAGGAGAGGCAATTGCTTGCTTAGCCGCTTCAACAGCTTTATTTTCTCCACTAGCGCTACCAATACCCATTAAAGCGCTTCCAGAATTTGACATTACAGACTTAACATCAGCAAAGTCAACATTAATCAATCCAGGCATAGTAATAAGTTCAGAAATTCCTTGCACACCTTGCCTTAATACATCGTCTACAATTGAAAAAGCTTCTAATAAAGAAGTTTTTTTATCTATTATTTGTAAAATTCTGTCATTTGGTATAGTGATAATTGTATCAACTTTATCTTTTAATTCAACTATCCCCTTTTCAGCTATCTTTCTTCTTTGAGATCCTTCAAAAGAAAAAGGCTTTGTGACAACTGCCAAAGTTAAAGCTCCTAAATCCTTAGCTAAATTAGCCACTATTGGCGCAGCTCCAGTTCCTGTGCCACCTCCCATTCCACAAGTAATAAAAACCATATCAGAACCCTTTAGCGCATCTCTAATTTCATTTTGATTTTCCTCAGCTGCTTTTTTACCTACTTCTGGATTCATTCCAGCGCCTAAACCTCGTGTTATAGTTTTGCCAATATGCAATTTTTTAGAAGCTTGATTATAATGTAGAGCTTGAACATCTGTATTAATAGCTATAAATTCTACACCGCGAATTTTACTGTCTATCATACGATTAACAGCGCTACTACCTGAACCGCCTATACCAATTACTTTAATTTTAGCAAATGTTTCAATCTCTGGTTTTATTTCAGCCATATTTTTAATTTTAATTATAACTTATTTTTATAATAACTTATTTTCTAATATTTTGCAAGCTTTATTATAATTATTTTAGGGTATTAATGACTTAAACCAATCTTTAGCATTATTCACAGCTTTACCAATTTTTCCAAATCCTTTTTTAAATTCAGATAAGTTAAGATCATCATCATCTCCTAAATTTGCTCCCCATTTTGCTAAAGCTAAAGCTGGTAAAAAGGCTAAATCTTCTGCTTTTTCAATAGTAATATCAATATTGCTTGATTTTCCCAAAGCAGCTGGCAACCTT
>JALTFF010000033.1 GCA_027007465.1 bacterium
AGTTTTTCCTTATTGTCTCCTTCTATATTGAGAAACTCTTTTACTTTCATAATCTCCTCTGCAGACAAATTAGGAGTAGTGTCAAAATCATTTTGCGCAGGCTTCTTAAGTTCTGCAAGAACAGCTTCAATACCAATCTTATCAAGCTTATCCAAAATTCTCATCATCTCCATTATTATTTTTTCAGTTGCAGATTTTCCTCGCGCTTTTATTCCAACTATTTTAGCTAAACCATTTAAAATTTTTCTGTTATTCAAATAAATCACAATATCATTAACTCCAAGCGCAAAAAAAAGGCTATACATAATTGAAATAATTTCAGCATCCGCGATCATAGACTCTGTTCCGGCAATATCAATATCTGCTTGATAAAATTGGCGATAACGTCCAACTTGCGGCTTTTCTCCACGAAAAATAGGCCCAATAACCATTCTCCGCCAAGGTAAATGTATGCCAGAACGATTTTTAGGATTATATGGATTAGCAGCTAAAATCCTAGCAAATGGAACTGTATGGTCAAATGGCATAGCTAAAGATTCTGAACCTTCATTATTCTTAATATGAAAAATGTTTTTCCCAGTACTGCTTTTTTCTCCAGCCAATGTTTTTAAAAACTCTATTCTTGGGGTTTCAATTGGATCATATCCAAATGAATAAAATACTCTTTCAATGATCTTAACTATCTTTTCTCGAGCAAGATAATCAGCTGGCAAATAATCTAAAAAACCACTTGGTCGCTCAGGTTTTACATTTCCACTTTTTCTCTTATTTTCCATAATATTATCCTCTTATTATATTTATTTTCTACTAATATATTTACTGCAAAGTTATATATAAATTACTAAATTAAACCTTTTTTGTCA
This sequence comes from bacterium, assembly GCA_027007465.1. Classification (GTDB taxonomy): domain Bacteria; phylum Patescibacteriota; class Patescibacteriia; order Patescibacteriales; family JALTFF01; genus JALTFF01. The sequence continues at coordinate 864 of JALTFF010000033.1, forward strand.
AATAAATGTTATATATACATTTCATATACAAAACATCATTAAATAATAACAAAAACATCTCTATAAATTTGTGATCTATTTACAAAAACAGTAATATCACATTTCTCGCCAATGCCTATTAGCTCGTATATTTCTATTTCACTTTAATAGTTTTAAAATAATATTGCAGATATGGACATTTTATGTTAGTTTAATTATATAAAATAAAAATAGAAAAAATAATATGGTTAGCGTGGATATTTTACCAATGGAATTAAAAAAATTAGGATTAAAAGAAAAAGAAGCAAATGTTTATTTTGTTAGTTTAAATTTGGGATATGCTTCTGCCCAAAAAATAGCAAAAATGGCAAAAATCAGCAGACCTACCGCATATAGAATACTACAAATTTTAGAAAAAAAAGAATTAGTTAATAAAGTAATAGATAAAAATAAAACATATTTTAATGCTATTTCACCAGATAAATTATTAGCTATATTAAGAATTAAAAAAAGGGAAATAAGAGAGCAAGAAAGAGAATTCTTAAGAATTATTGCTGCTTTGCGAAATAAATATTATTTAACAAACAAAGAAGAAATTAAAATATATAAAGGAAAACAGGGTATTAAAATTTTGATTAATGATTTATTATCTACTCAATCTAAAAATATTTTAACGCTCACATCTTTAAATGAAAGAAAAAAAATAAAATACTTGGAAAATATCTACTATAAAATTGAAAAACAGATTAAAAATGTTAATATTAAAGAAATTTATGGTAAAAATGTTGAGCAAGAGCTAAAAACAAATAGTCATTATAATAAAATAATAAATACATTAAATATTAAAAGAAAATTTTTGAAAAATTTGCCAAAGGAATTTCAAGGAACATTGATTATCTATGATAAAGTTATTTTTTTATCAGATGAGAGCCCTATTGCAATATCAAGCGAACACAAACTATTAAACAAACTAATAAAACTTCTTTTTACAACTATTTGGGAAATGGCATAAATTTTGCACTGTTCAGTCCTATCTCATATTCACATGGTATGACATTTGTAAAATTTAGCGCATTAAAAAAATTTTAAACTAATCAAAAATTGCTATAAAAAATAGAATCAAAGCTATTTTAATATTGACTTGATAATTATTTCCTTTTTCTATTAAATATAGCAACTAATTTTGTCTATAAATCTACAAAGTCATAAAATGGATTTTTGCTTCTAAATTAGCTAAAGTTGAAGTTTATAAGCTGCTTTATCTTGCGCATATATATTAATAATGACACAAATAAAGTATTACAAAAATATTAAAAACTTTCGCCTACATCTTAAAAAAGATTTACTTGCTTTTGCAAAAAACTTTTTTGACTAATCAAAAGTCAATGATATAGAGAGCCTCACATTATTTTGATAGCTATATTTTAAACATAGAAAAAATTTTTTGCGCTTGAGTTACCTAAAGCGCTGTTTATTTCTTTATTCCTTTTCACTACTATTAGTTGCTCACATATTTATCAGCTTATAAATCTATTTTCTAAAATTACAATCATACCAATTAAGGCATCTTTAATTGTAATTTTTTTACCTTGCTTAAATGTTCTTGGATAATAATTAATTGGTATTTCTTTTATTTTAATACCCATTTTTAAAATTTTTACTGTTATTTCTGCCTCAAATTCAAAGCCATTGCTATTAATCTCTATATTTCTTATCAAATCTAATGGAAAAAGTTTATAGCAAGTATAAGCATCTGTTAAATTTGTTTTAAAAAGAATATTAATCAGGATATTTAATATTTTAGATCCTAAATAATAATGAAAATATCCAATATTTCTTTTTTTCTTTATATTTCTTGAGCCATAAATAACTGGAAAGTCATTGCTTATTTCCTTTAAAAGATTTTTATAGTCATTTGGATCATATTCAAAATCAGCATCTTGGATAATCACTAAATCACCTTTTACATATTTTAAACCTTTCCTAATCGCCATTCCTTTGCCTTGATTTTTTTCTAAATTTATTAAAACAAAATTAAAATCATTTTTTAGATTAGTTAAAATTTTCTTTGTTAAATCTGTTGAACCATCATTAACAACAATTACTTCTCTTTCAAGTCCTAAAATATCAACCTTAAATACAAGCTCTATTATTTTTTGAATAGTTTTTTCTTCATTAAAGACTGGAATAATAATTGATAATTTTTTATCATTTATTCGCATAATTTAATCTTTAATTAACTAATTTATAATCATTTTAAGTCTTGCAAATATTTATAGCAAAAATTTAAAATCCGAAATCCAACCTTAATCCAACGTTCACAGAATCTACTGTGTCTATATAATAAAATTATAAATTCTAACATCTAATTGTCAAAACATTAGGCCTGTAATCCTACCTATCGCATTGTCTGTCTGCCGCGACTTGACAGCAGATATGCGAGCAGATAAGCACAACACACAAGCATGCGCGCAATGCACAAGCAGATTTATTCGCTGGCAAGCCTGTCTGCGCGTGATTCGCAGGCATGCCGAGCTGATCAAGTAAATCCTG
>JALTFF010000034.1 GCA_027007465.1 bacterium
GGAGCTTAATCTTAGCCTTATTAGTTGGTATTGCTCAATTTTTTCAAGTAAAGATGTTGCCAACAAAAGTGCCAGATAAAAATATTCAGGGAGCAAAAGATGAAAATATGATGGCAACTATGAACAAGCAAATGACTTATATTATGCCAGCATTTATGGTAATAATCTCTATAGGTTTATCATCTGGATTAGTGCTATATTGGTTTGTTAATACTTTGTTAACAATTATGCAACAATTTATAATATTTAAAAGTAAAAAATAATATGTTTAAAAAAATAAAACTAAAAAATGGATTAAAGATGATTTTAGTGCCTATAAAAGGCTCAAAAACAGCTACAATTATTACTTTGGTCGGGGTTGGTTCTAAATATGAAAGCAAAGAAAATAATGGGATTTCTCATTTTATAGAGCATGCTCTTTTTAAGGGAACAAAGAAAAGGCCTAGCGCTCAAGAATTAGCCATTGTTTTAGATACAATTGGAGCGCAATATAATGCTTTTACTGGAAAAGAAAAAACAGGCTTTTGGGTTAAGGCTGAAAAAGACAAATTAAATGTGGCTATTGATTATTTATTTGATATACTAAATAATTCAAAATTTGACGCAAAAGCAATTGAAAAAGAAAAAAAAGTGATTATTGAAGAAATAAATATGTATTATGATACGCCAATGATGTATGTTGAAGATTTGTTTGAAAGTTTGCTTTACAAGGGCACTCCTGCTGGTTGGGACATAATTGGAACCAAAGAAAATGTTGCTAAATTTAAAAGGCAGGATTTAGTTTCATATTTTAAACAGTATTATTTTGGAAATAATATGGTAGTTTGCTTAGCTGGAAATTTTTCTTCTGACAATATTATTTTAGCAAAAAAATATTTTGAAAAAATTAAAACAGGTAAAAAAGTTTATAAATTAAAAACAAGACAACAGCAAAGTAAGCCCAAAGTCTTAACTCATTTTAAGAAGACAGATCAAACCCATTTTTGCTTGGGCGTGCGCGCTTTTGATGTCTTTTCTAAAAAATCACCTATATTAGATGTAATGGCAATTATTTTAGGAGGTAATATGAGTTCAAGATTATTTACAGAATTAAGAGTAAAAAATGGCCTAGCTTATTATATTAAAACATCTAATGAAGAATACTCTGATACTGGTTATTTAATGAGTCAAGCTGGTGTTCCCAATAATAAAGTTGTTAAGGCAGTGGAAATTGTTTTACAAGAATATAAGAAGTTAAAGATAAACAAAGTAAGCAGGGCTGAGTTAGAAAGAGCCAAAGATTTTATAAAAGGCAAAATGGCTATTAACTTAGAAGATAGTAATAATGTGGCTAATTATTATGCTGAACAAGAGATTATTAAAAAATCAATCTTAACTCCTAATGAATATTTAGAAAAAATTAACCAAGTAACTTCTGGACAAATTCAAAAAGTGGCACAAGAGATTTTTGTTAATAAAGGATTAAATTTAGCTTTAATAGGTAATTTTCAGGATGGAAAGCAGTTTGAAGATGTGTTAAAAATATAAAAGCGCATATAAAGGATTTTGAAGAAGTTGAACTTTTTGATTGAAAATGGACTAAGTCGCTATATAGCAACTTAGTCCATTACATAAAATGTGTTTAAAAGATTTTCTTTTTTATTAACCTGAAAAGCAAAACTCAAAGCTTGAATCAAATTTAAATGTTTAAATTTTTAAAATAGAAATTGATAAGCAATCACAAATTATGTTATAATAAAAATATATTTATTTAATATTTTATGGAACAAATTGTTACTGAAATTTTACAAATAGTTAAAAATAAAATGAAAGAGCAAGGCGCTTATGATAGGCCAAGTTTTCATAGTTATATAGAAGAGACAATAGAGGAATTAAAGTCTCAAGGAATTATTACTGATGATGACAATGATGAATTAATTGAAGACAAGGCATTGAGCCAATGGCCAGAAGTTGAAGAATGGTTGTCAAAGTAAATGAAATTTAAAACTATTAAAATATATGCGCAGAAATATATGCAGAGAAAAATTATTGTTTTATTTTTAATAGCAATTTTTTTATCTACAACAGGATTTCGTTGTAAATGGGTGAGCAAAAGTGTAAAAAAACAGATGCGGCCAATAACATTAAACTATTGGCGAGTTTGGGATGATGAAGATAAATTTAGTGATATTATTAATAAATATCATCAGATTCATCCATATATTACTATTAAATATAGAAAATTGCATTATGAAAATTATGAAGACGAACTGATTAATGCTTTTGCCGAAGATAAAGGGCCTGATATTTTTTCTATTAATAATAGTTGGATAAGAAAATATAAAACAAAAATAACTCCATTGCCAGATAAAATTAAAATGGTTTATCTTGTTAAAAAAGGAAGTATTAAAAAAGAAGTAATTCCAGAATTGCGCGTGAAGAAGACAATGACAATAAGGGAATTGAAAGATAAATTTGCTGATGTTGTTTTTAAAGACGTAATATTAAATGACAAAAATAAAAGACCAAGAATTTTTGCTCTACCTTTACATTTAGATACATTAGTAATGTTTGTTAACTTAGATTTATTAGATAATTCAGGTGTAGCTAAAATTCCTAAGACATGGAGCGAGGTTCAAGCAGCTGTAAAAAAAATAACAAAGCAGGACAATCAAGGTAATATTATCCAATCTGGAATTGCTTTAGGCACTTCAAGGAATATTGAAAGATATAGTGATATCTTATCATTGCTAATGATGCAAAATGGAGCAACTATGATGGAAGATGATATTGTGAAGTTTGATAAAATTCCATTGATATATAAAGATAAAAAATATTTTCCAGGAGCAGAGGCTTTACGTTTTTATACTGATTTTGCAAATCCAGCTAAGGAAGTTTATACTTGGAATAGCAAGTTGGATGATGATTTAGATATGTTTATTAGCGGTAGATTGGCTATCTTCTTTGGTTATTCTTATCATCAGCAAATTATTAAACAGCGAGCGCCAAAACTTAATTATGTAATAGCTCCAATGCCGCAAATTAAAAATAATACTAAACAAGTTAATTTTGCGGATTATTGGGTTGAAGTAGTTTCTAAAAAAACAAAACACAGAAACGAAGCTTGGGATTTTATTCAGTTTGCAACAAAGGCTGAAAATGTCAAATCTTATTTAAAAAAAGCAAAAAAGCCAACTGCTTTACGATCATTGATTGATATGCAAAAGGAAGATGATGATTTAGCTGTTTTTGCAAATCAGATTTTGACTTCAGATGATTGGTATTATGGCAAAGATAATAAGGCAATGGAAAATATTTTTGCTAATATGATTGATTCTGTTAATCAAGGCAAGGAAGAGCCATTAACCCAGATTGTTTCATTAGCTGCTAAAAAG
>JALTFF010000035.1 GCA_027007465.1 bacterium
ATTTTTTTTCTTTTTCAGTTAATTCACTATCAGCTAAAGAAATATAAGAGCTAATAGTCTTAAACATAGAAGAAGTAATGATTTGTTTTTCATCACTTTTGCTTAATAATAGCTCTATTTCACAAGCAGCCATTGTGATTACCCAATTTGATAATTCATCTCTATGTTTATCCCATTTTCTCTTTAAGATTTCTTTTCTAAAAATAAAATATTTATCTAAAATTTTTACAACTTTTTCTATATCTTTTTCTGGAAAACTATTGTTTTCTAAATATCCAGCTCGGATAAGTTCTTCTAATAGTGGTTCTGCTACTCTTTCTCCATTTAACTGAGTGCTAAAATCACTAATAAATACTCTTCTTTTCAAAATTCTATCTAATGCATTTTTTCTAAGTAGATGTTCTTCTTTATAATCAATGGCATTTCTAATTTTTTCATATAAAATAGCCATTGAGCTAGCTACTTTGCTTACTTTAATTTTTGCTTCTGATTCATTGATTTTAATCTTGTTTTTTTCTTGTGCGTAGAAAACCTCAAAAATATTTCTAATTTCTGGATTAAGTGTTAATTTTTCAGTTGTAATCTGCTTGATTTGAGATACTACCATAGTATTTATTATTATACTTTATTCAGTTGACAACACTGAATAAAAGATTTGTCATTCTGAGTAACGAACAGGCGCAAGGACTGCCTATTATGGCAAATATTATAAATTTTTCCTTTCTTCTAACTTAACATTTATTATTTTCTTTTTGCCTCTATGCAATATTTCTAATTTGATTTTATCACCTGGTTTATATTTAGCTATCTCTCTTGATAAAGAATGATTTTCATCTAATTTTTGTCCATTAACTTTTAGAATAATATCATTTTCAACAATTCCGGCTTTATCAGCGGGCGAACCAGGAATAACAGCTAAATCAGTTGGTTTATTACCTCTTAGTACTATAGCTCCATAATCAACAGATAAGTTATTTTTCTTAGCAATTTCTTTATTAATTTGAATATAACGTACACCTAACCATGGTCTGATTATACGGCCATATTTTTTAACACTCTCAATAATTTTTTTCACACTATTAATTGGAATTGCAAAACCAATATTTTGTCCTGTTTTTGCAATAGCAACATTAATTCCAATTACTTGTCCTTTTATATTTAGCAAAGGTCCTCCAGAGTTTCCAGGATTTATAGAAGCGTCTGTTTGTATAAGGTTTACTAAATTTTCAGAACCAATTGTTGGACCAAAAGCTGTAATATTTCTTGATAATCCAGAAACAACTCCAGTTGAAACAGTGTTTCTAAATTCACCTAATGCATTTCCAATTGCAATAAGAGTTTGACCTGGTTTTAAAGTATCGCTATTGCCAAGCTCTACTGTAGCTAAATTTTTTGCTTTTATCTTTAAAATGGCTAAATCTTGAACAGGATCGCGCGCTAGAACTTTAGCTGTATATTTTTTTCCATTATTCATTAAAACAGTATAGTCAGCTGTTTTATCAGCTACAACATGCTTATTAGTTACAATATAACCATCTTTAGTGATAACAAAACCAGTTCCACCACCAATTTCCCTTTTTTCAGTGCCTTTTTGGCGATATTGAGGTGTTCTAAACATAAAAGGAGAGATATTTTCACCAAAAAACTGTTTGAAAAAATCATCTCCAAAAGGATTATATTGTTTATAGTATTTTTCAATAACAGGTAAATCTTTACTGACAATAATACTAACTACAGCTGGCTGAACTTTTTCAACTGCTTTAACAACAGCTGATTCTTGGCTAACTATTTTTACTGTTTTTATTGTAGTTGTATTTTTAGAATTTTTATTTAATTTTTTTGGATTATGATGAATATTAAACCAGCCTAAAGAAGCTGTATTTGTATTTGATAAATTACTTGCAAGGAATCCAGTTATTGCGCCAGTAAGCGAGCTAAAAATGATTGAAATAATCAGGGTTGAAATAAAAAAAGATTTTTCTTTGTTCATAATTAAATAGTTTAAATTTTAAATAAATTTTAAAAATAAACTAAGCTTATTTAAAATTTAAAAAAATAATATAATAATTCTTTAATAAAAATATTTTACTACATTTTAATATAAAAATCAATTAAATGTATAATGCTACTGTTGTTCACGACTTGATTGGGAATCTTACCTTGATATAATTTTGAATTTTGAATTTTAAATGAATAGATTCTTACTTTGGAATGACAGATAATATGATGAGAATGATATACAAGAGTGGTAGTAAATAACATTTCTTTGTTGGGATGACAATTTTTTCTTATCCTTTTAAGAAAAAATAGGATGGTGTTATAGGCTCTTGACAAAAAATTTTTTTTGAGTAAGATGCTAACATCAATATGATAAATAGAAATTTAAAATTTAACTTTTTTGGTTTTTGGTTTAGGACTCAGAGGTCTTTCTGAGAAGTTTTTAGTTGGTTAAATAGAAATTTTTCAGAAGGACCTCGGGTCCTTTTTTATTTGGTTCATTTGGCTCATTTTGAAAAAATAAAAGCTACTCATAAGAGTGGCGAAGGAGGGATTATGAAAAAAAGATGTCCCATACTTTGTTAAAGTCCCCGGCTTTCCGGTGAAAAAGCTGAGGAAAATGAAAAAAAAGAAGGGGGGAAAATGGGAAGAAGGTTTGGCGGATTTTTGGTGCCTCCAGCCAATCTATTTTTTTAAAAATCTCTGTCCCCATTGCGGAGCAGAGATGGAAAAAGAAATCCTGATCCAGGGAGACTCCCGAGGACCTGGAGTTTCTCGGCTATCTTGCCCCAAGTGTGGGGCAAGAAGAGTTATTGAAGAGACTTTTTTCCCGTGGTAAAAAGCCGCGGCGGGAGAAACAAAAACAAGGCCTGTTGGAAAACAGGTCTTTATTTATTACTCAATGAATAATTAGGTTTACTTGTATTTAAATTTCCACATCCAGATATTTCCCAAATCTATCTCATTTTTTCAAATTGGTTTGGATTGCTAAACTCCATAATTTTATTGGATTATTAGATTAAGAAGTAATTTACATTATTAAGACCATTTTTTTCAATCTTTGGTTGCTGAACTTGAGAAAAATCAGAATATCTGCTATATTAACAATGTCAGTAATAACGCTGATAGAACGAAACATTAAAAAAGGAGGAAGAAAAGATGAGAAAACCAAACATGCCCCCGGTGGGGCATATAGTTTCTATTGTTCTCGAGGAGCTCTCGAGGGCAGGAAAAGAAATCTCTCTCGAGCAGTTGCTCGAGGGGTGGAATAAAATAATAAATAGAGGAAACTGGTATTATAAGGTTTCCCTCGAAAACTTTACCGAGTCGGTGAACGATTTACAGCTTAACCGACTGGG
>JALTFF010000036.1 GCA_027007465.1 bacterium
AATACCCATTGAGTCTAATTTTAATTGAGCTACATCCTTTTCTATTTTTTTAGGAACATTATTTACTTTCTTGTCTAATTTATTATTTTTAATAGCATATTCAACTGACAATGCCTGAGTTGAAAAGCTCATATCCATTATATCAGATGGGTGGCCATTAGCTGCAACTAAGTTTACTAATCTGCCTTGAGCTAATAGATAAATTCTATTATTGTTTTCTAAAATATACTCATCAGTAAAGTTTCTAATATTTTTATTTATTTTTTTTGATATCTTTTCTAAGTCATCTATATTTATTTCAACATTAAAATGCCCAGAATTGCAAACTATAGCCCCATCTTTCATTTTTTTAAAATGTTCTTTATTTAGAATATCAGCATCTCCTGTTAAAGTGCAAAATAAATCACCAATTTTAGCAGCTTCAATCATTGGCATTACCCTAAAGCCATCCATAGCTGCTTCTAAAGCTCTAATTTCATCAACTTCTGTAATAATCACTTTTGCTCCCATACCTCTGGCGCGAGAAGCAAATCCCTTGCCACACCAACCATATCCAGCCACTACAATATTTTTGCCAGCTAATAGAATATTTGTTGCTCTAATAATGCCGTCAATTGTTGATTGTCCTGTTCCATAACGATTGTCAAATAAATTCTTTGTCTTAGCATCATTGACAGCTATTATAGGAATCATCAATTTATTACTTTTTTCTAAAGCTCTTAATCTAATTACGCCTGTTGTTGTTTCTTCTAAACTAGCTATTATCTTAGAAGATATTTCTTTTCTATTGCCATGAATTAAAGATATTAAATCAGCGCCATCATCTAATGTAATAATTTTACCTCCATTTTTAACAAAATCCAATAGCTTATTTAAATTCTCATAATATACTTTTCTGTCTTCTCCAAAAATAGCAAATACTGGAATTTTATAATCCCTAACCAAAGAAGCTGCAACACTATCCTTAGTTGATAGAGGATTTGAGGCAGAAAGAGCAACTTCAGCTCCTCCAGATTTTAAAGCTATCATTAAATTAGCTGTTTCAGTTGTAACATGAAGACAGGCTGCAATTTTTACTTCTTTTAATGGCTTTTCTTTTTTAAAACGTTGCTTTATTAATCTTAAAACAGGCATATTTTTCTCAGCCCATTTTATTTCTTTTCTGCCTTGCTTTGCTAAATTCAAATTTTTAATATGATACTGCATAATACTTATACTTTAAATAATTAATTATATTTTTTCATTTCCTCTTCAAGCGCTTTTCTCTCTAAAGATGCTTTTGGATATTTTTGAATTAAATTTTTCAGATTTTTCAAATAAGGATTATCTTTTGGTTGCTTTGATTTTTGAACATTTAAATTATGTTTTTTTGCTTTATTGCTACTAATAGTTGGAACTTCTAAATCAATTAATTGACCTTCATCTAAAATTTGCATTTCTTTGTCTGGCCATTTAATTAAAATATCGCCTGGATATCCTTCTGGAAAAACACCAGAAGTATTGATAAAATCATAAAAATCAAATAATTTTTTTAATATTTCTTTTTCTTTATAAGATAAATTTTTAATGTTTTGGCTATTTATAAAATACTGACTCTTTGCCAAAGTGTCATCTACTTTATTACCCAAATACATTCTTCTATCTTTTAACCAATTTTTTACAGATGGCAAAATATTTTCCATATTTTCTATTTTAATTCTATTCCTTGTAATTAAGATATTGCTATTTTCTAAAATTAAACTAATATCCTGTTTTAGTTTATCTGCTTCTGTAATAGGAAAAACAATTATTTTTGACTTAAGTATATCTATTAAATCAATATCTATTTTTAATCCAATATCAATATGCCATCTAAACAAATCTTTAATTTGGCTTGTAGAAAGATAAAAAAATGCTATAAATTTAAGTTTAGCTATTATTTTTTCATAAATTTTAAAAATATCTGAAAATTCTATTTCTAAATCAGAAATTTGACTTAATTTTTTGTCTATTAAATTTAACAATTGCCAAGCTTGCTTTGATTCAAAATGTAAAATTATTCCCTCTGTTTTTTCTTGAATTTTCTTAATAATTTCATCTTTTAAAAATTGCTTTGGTTGTAAATTTTTTAGATTATTCATATAATTTACAAATTATTTATTCTTCTTCTGTAGAAATCACTGGTTTTTCAAATTTTACACCCTTGGCTGCTCTTTTCATCGCTAATGGCAGACTTTTTATCAATTCTACCTGATCTCTTGCTTGCTGTTTTGTCTTAAAAAACTTGCGATATTTAATTAAGCCATTGTTAATATCCTTTTGTAAATCATCTGCTAACTTATTTACATCTTCATTCCATTTATTACTAGAACTAGTTTTTAAAAGAGTATCTGTGCGCCACTCATGTGGCCTTTCATTTAAACTGCGAATCCATTTTCCGTCAAGATTTTTAAGTAAAATAAATTTATTAAGCTCGTTTAAGCCAGCAATATTCCCAAACTCATCTTCATTGCCCAATACACCTGGATGCATTTTTTGAAGAACTCTACGAAAATCAAAATTCTTTAGCTTAGCGCTAATATATTCCTTATTAGTATCGTCAATGTCTAAGAAAAAATGCTCCTTGCCTTGCTCGTCTCTTTCTACCCTAAGATTTATTGGACTAAATTCAAATTGATTTTTATCAATATTATAACTCTCTGCTCCAGATGCCCAATAACTGCCGCTTGACAATGCTGTCTGTGTAACAATTTTTGACATTTTAGCTGCCTGATCTTCGTCGCCTTTGTATAAATCAGTTAAAACATTGTTTGTAAAAAATTTTATAAACCCAGGAGATACAGAACCCTTTTTTGTCCAATATTTTAACATATCTTGTATATCTTCTTTTTCAAACATCTTTTCCACTTCATTACCATTTTCATCAATAGCTTTTACTTTTTTGCCTAAATATTTTTTTTCTAACATTTTTTCTACCATTGGCATTAATTTCTCTCTTAAATAATGTCCCTTTGCAGGTTCATTAATATCATTGCTTTGAACTAGTGATATTAAACTAGCAACAGTGCGATGCGCGTCCTTGGCATCTATTGCTTTAAAAAACTCTTTTAAAACTAAATCTGTTTCACCCATTGACTTGTCTTTTATTTCTTTTATATATTCTCCTACGCGCATCATATTTTCAGTAGCTATAGAATCTGTTTCTTCTTTACCAAGAGAGGTCGCAAGGCTTAATAAATCATGAATTTTACCACTTTTACCTGTTTCATAATCATGCAATCTTCTGCCGCGAAAATTTTTATAACCTTCTATCCACATTCTATAGTTGCCAGATACCCCTGTTTTACTAAGA
>JALTFF010000037.1 GCA_027007465.1 bacterium
ATTGTTTAAAGTTCGTTAATGTTATATTCTGTTCTTTACAATTTTCGCGCGAAATCTTCAAATTTCATTGCGAAAGATTATCACTAATTAGGTTTAATTTAAGATATTTTTTTCAAAACAAAGTTGAGAAAACTTTGGCAATGCTTGAGCATTGAGAAAGTTTACAAAACAAGTTTTGAGAAAAATAGAGTGGAAAAATTATTTTGAAAAAGGTTTCTAATATCTAAATCTGAAACAATACTTGAATTCAAAAATTTCAAACTTAAAATAAAAAATTTATTTTAAACATTTAAATTTGTAATTTTGAATTTATTAGCAAGAGTTTTAAAGTTTCAGATTTCAAATTTAGCGCTTCCATTGCAAAGCAATGGCTCTGATTCCTTGTAAGTATATAGTTTCAGGTACTATTTCACCTCCCTCACAGGGATACTTTTCACCTTTCCCTCACGGTACTAGTTCACTATCGATCTTAAGAAGTATTTAGCCTTGGATCATAGTCGACCCAAATTCCTACAAGATTTCACGTGTCTTGCAGTACTCAAGATTAATTGCAGTAAAGTTATAATTTTTTTCGTTTACAGGACTTTCACCTTCTCTGGTTCCATTTTCCAAAAGGATTCAACTAAAAATTATAAAATTTCTTTACCTTTTTCCGCAGGAAAAAAATCGCAATTATCTTATAACCCTTTATAAACTTATGGACCTGCGCCCTTCTATTTTATTCTTTCTAAAAGAAATCCTAAAATATAGTTTATAAAGTTTAGGCTCCTCCCCTTTCGCTCGCCACTACTTAGGGAATATCCTCGCGCTTCGCTCGAGAAAATCCAAATGTCAAAATCCAAATGTCAAATTAATGTCAAAACCCAAAATCAAAAATATACTTTTAACATTTAATCATTTAGATTTTGTTTGGTATTTGATATTTTTGCTTTGGATTTCCTTGTGCGAAGCACAAGTATTGTTTTCTTTTCCTCCTCTTACTAAGATGTTTCAGTTCAGAGGGTTAGCCTCTAACACATAATAATGTGTCAGATATTCCGATTTTGGTCAGAATAGGTTTCCCCATTCGGAAATCCCCGGGTCAAAGGTTGCTTGCCACCTAACCGAGGCTTATCGCAGGCTGCTACGTCCTTCATCGCCTTCTTAAGTCAAGGCATCCACTATATACTCTTATAATTTTATCTCTTAAAATTGCAATATTTTATCCCCCCACATTTTAAACAATAAAATTTATTGCCTAAAATGTGAGGGGTAAAATTACCTAAATATATATTTAATTGTTAAAGTGCTCTCCATAATATTCTAAGCTATAAAATGCACCTATCTTCTTTTCTGTTTTGCATTACATAGCTTAGAATATTAAAAAAACCGTTTAATAAACGGTTAAATATTTTTTAAAAATACAAAAATAAATTTAACCGCTTTTAGATAAATTCTTAATATTTTGTGTCATATAAAAGTAATTTTTACTATAATATATATAATAACAGAAATAAAAATAATGTCAAGTTCCACTAATAAAAAGCTTGCTTAAAAGATTATGGAATTACATATCCAGTTTTCTGTTATTTTAATACAGAACAATAGTGAAGCGATTTATTCCATATAACACTGATTATCTGGTTCCACAAGAATGAACTCATTTGTAAAAATTAAGGACTGTCCATTTTGTTCCATCCAAATTTCTTGCCTACTAATGTACTGAATTGAGTATCTTCTAATAAATAGAGAAAATGTTAAAACACATATAAATACTGAGAAATCCAGCAAAAATTTCGGATATTCAGAAACGTTATACATAATTCAAAAAATATTTTCCTTATAATAAGAAATTTTGATAAATTTTGATAAGAAATACCTGCCTGTCGGCAGACAGGAATTTAATTTTTTTAATTTATTTAAAAGGAAATAATGTATTTTCTAATCTATGCTATGAAAACGATTTTTAATAAAAATAAAACCACTATAAGGCAGTTTTATTTTATATATTCTATAATCAACTATTTTCTCACTGCGCATTTTAACTGTAAAGAATCTCCATTTTCAATGTTATTTTTCCAATGCAACGATTGTAGATTAGAAAGAGCATCATTTCCGCTATGATCTATTCCCCATCCATATTTTGCGTCCCTGTTGCCATGTTTACTGAATTGCGCCAATGCTCCACAAGCGTCTTTTCTATAAACATTAGAATTGTTGTCGCCAATAATTTTTCCTTTTTTTCAAACAGTTAAAATTGTTTTGTCTGACCATTGTTCTTTTTTGTGTATAATTTTCTAAAATTAATAATTAAATTTCCCAAAAATTGAAAATATGCTATCTTTTAATTATTAAGCTGTGTTGCGCGTATAATTGACTGCGCATTTTCAAACGGGGTCTAACAAAGCCCGATTTCTGATTTTGTAAGAAATCTATTGACTTTTGAAAGATTTTTTGTAAAACTTTGGATAAATTTGATATTATGTGGAATTCTATTTTGTAAAACATTCAGAATTTATTGCAGAAAATTTCAGCTATCCATGTGTATTGATGAAATAAATTTATTTTCTGTTCTTTAAAAAAATTAAAAAATTAAAATTGGGCAAAAATAAAAGAAAAAAGGAGGAAAGATATGCTTAGTATACTTAAAAAGTATCTGAAATACTGGTGGATCGTGCACGTTTTACGTGTGCGGTACACGGAAGTACATACCCTGAAAGATCTGGTATTTACTCTGCCACCAGTAGATGTTGGTGGCATAAAATTGGCAAGAGGGATGAAGCCAATTTGGTTTTCTGAGAAAGAATTGAGGAAACAGGGGAAAATCCCTGTAGGGCAACCAATTCGTTTCCCTGTAGATGGTTGTGTGGAAAAGGCAATAAGCAGAAAAATGTCTAAATTAATATTTCTTGATTTTTTGGAAACCAATGCTTATCGTATATTAAACATTGAGAGGTATGAGGATGGTAGCTGTTTTATTACCATCCAACCATATAATGTAAAAAAATAATTAAGATATCGGCAAGAAGAAGCCCAACTTCTTGTCCAAATTTAATTTTTTAATAAGAGGATAAAGAAGAAAAATAAAAACTTCAGATATACTGAAATTTTTAATGGTATTTTCAAATTATTTTCTGCTTGGGTATAAAAAAGGTGTGATTATGAAGCTTGGAAGTTTGAAAATCTTAGGAGCTTGAAGTTCAAAAATCAAGATTAAAATCTAAACTCCGGACAAATTTTTTTCTGACAAATTTTTTTGCCAGTTTAAGAACTTTCTGTTATAATATAAAGAAGTTAATTTTTATAAAA
>JALTFF010000038.1 GCA_027007465.1 bacterium
CATCCGGAAAATCAGACTTATCCTCAGGCAAGTTCCCTCTTAATTGTTCTTTTACAGAATAGTAATCAATACCTTTCTCTGTTAAAAATAAACTTGTCCAACAGCTTTCGTCTCTAAGTATTGCTAACAGCAAATGCCCTGTATTAATAGTTTTATTTTTCAACGAACGAGCTTCTAAATAGACTAATTTTAATGCGTTTTCCGAAGATTTTAGTAAAGGTATTTCTGCAGTGTTAATATTAATATCAGTTGAAGTGTCTGTGTTTTTAAGATGTTTTTCAATATATTTCTTAATTTCTATAATGTCAATACCAAAAGAAACTAATAAATCAATTGCAATACCTTCGCCTTCGCGTAAAATACCTAAGAACAAATGATCTGTTCCAATTTTACTATTTCGTAATCTTATAGCTTCTTCTTTACTATAAGTTAAAACGTCTTTAATACGCTGTGAAAATTTAGCATCCATAAAGTTAAAATATTTGATAATAAAGATACATAATTATTTTTCAAAAGTAAATATAATAAATAAATCTTCAATAAATTATTTAACAAAAATATGTTAATAATTAATATTTATAACAATAAAATATTAATTAATATTTTAGTATCTTTATGACCTTTAATGAATTTTAAAAATACATATATAAATGGCTGAAGGAGAGAAGATTATAAAAATTAACATTGAAGAAGAAATGAAAACCGCTTATATTGATTATTCAATGTCGGTAATTGTTTCCAGAGCTTTACCAGATGTAAGAGATGGATTAAAACCAGTACATCGTAGAGTTTTATTTGGTATGTCAGAAGTAGGCATAACATCAACAAAACCTTATAAAAAATCTGCAAGAATAGTGGGAGAGGTTCTTGGTAAATATCACCCACACGGAGATTCTTCTGTTTATTTTGCAATGGTTCGTATGGCACAAGAATGGTCGTTGCGTTACCCATTAATTCAAGGGCAAGGTAACTTTGGCTCTGTCGATGGTGACAGTCCCGCTGCAATGCGTTATACAGAAGCCAGATTAAGCAAAATAGCTGAAGAAACATTAGCTGATTTAGATAAAGATACTGTAGATTTTCAACTCAATTTTGATGATACTCTAAAAGAGCCAACTGTATTACCCACAAAAGTACCTTTACTTTTAGTTAATGGTGCTTCGGGGATAGCTGTTGGTATGGCTACTAATATGCCTCCTCATAATTTAACAGAGGCTATAAATGCAGGAATCGCTTATGTTGACAATAACGATATCTCTATTGAAGAATTAATGAAATATATTAAAGCTCCAGACTTCCCAACTGGAGGTACTATATATGGATATCAGGGAGTTAAAGATGCTTTTGAGACCGGCCGCGGAAGAATAGTAGTAAGAGGTAAAACAAATATTGAAACAACTCCTTCGGGCAGAGAAAGAATAGTTATTACTGAGATACCTTATCAAGTTAATAAAGCAGAAATGATTATGAAAACTGCTGATTTAATTAATGATAAAAAAATTGAAGGTATTTCTAATGTAAACGACGAATCTGACCGTTCAGGAATGCGTATTGTTTATGACCTTAAGAAGGATGCAATAGCAAATGTTGTATTAAATAAATTGTTTAAATATACAGCTCTACAATCTTCATTTAATGTAAATAACATTGCTTTAGTTAATGGAAAACCACAGTTGTTAAATTTAAAAGATTTAATAGAAAAATTTATTGAGCACAGACATGAAGTTGTTATTAGAAGAACACAATACGAATTAAATAATGCAGAAAAGAAAGCTCATATATTAGAGGGTTTATTAATTGCTTTAGATAATCTTGATGCTGTTATTTCTTTAATTAGAGCATCAAAAACGCCGGAAGAAGCTAAAAATGGTTTAATTCAAAATTTTCAATTATCAGAAATTCAGGCAAAAGCAATTCTAGATTTAAGATTACAAAAACTTACCGGCTTAGAAAGAGATAAAATTAAACAAGATTATGCCGATTTAATGAAGTTAATAGAACATTTGAAAGAAATCTTAAGTGATCAATCTCTTCGTATGCAGATAATTAAAGATGAATTAACCGAGATAAAAAATAAATTTGGCGACGAACGACGAACAGATATTATTTATGCTTCGGAAGAATTTAATCCTGAAGATTTCTATGCTGATGATGATGTTGTTGTTACTATTTCTCATTTAGGATATATTAAACGAACAGCATTAACTGAGTTTAAAACACAACATAGGGGAGGAATGGGCAGTAAAGGAAGTTCTACAAGAGATGAAGATTTTATTGAACATCTTTTTGTTGCTACTATGCATAATACTCTATTATTATTTACCGAAAAAGGTAAGTGTTATTGGCTCAAAATCTATGAAATACCTGAAGGTACTCGCACTTCAAAAGGAAGAGCAATTCAAAATCTTATTAATATTGATCCTGAGGATAATATAAAAGCTTTTATAAATACCAAAAAATTAGATGATTCTGAATATATAAAACAAAATTATATTGTGATGTGTACTAAAAAAGGTATTGTTAAAAAAACCTTTTTAGAAGCATACTCTCGACCTCGTCAAAATGGTATTAACGCAATAAATATAAAAGAAGGAGATCAATTGCTTGAAGCTAAACTTACTGCAGGTATTAGTGATATTATGATAGCAAGCAAATCAGGAAAAGCTATTCGTTTTCCTGAAAACAAAGTAAGAACAGTAGGAAGAAATTCTCAAGGTGTTAAAGGAATCAATATTGCAGAAAATGATGAGGTAATAGGAATGGTATGCGTTGAGAATGAACGCGAAGACATACTAGTTGTTTCTGAAAAAGGTTATGGAAAACGCTCAAAAATAAATGATTACAGAATTACCAATAGAGGTGGGAAAGGAGTTAAAACTATTAACATTACTGATAAAACCGGTAAATTAATAGCATTAAAAGGAGTTGTAGGAACTGATGATTTAATGATTATTACAAAAAACGGAATAACAATAAGATTAGCAGTAGCAGGCTTGAGAGTTATGGGGCGTGCCACTCAAGGAGTTAGATTAATAAACTTGAGAGATAACGACGAAATAGCATCTATAACTTATGTTGAAGCTAATGATGATGAGGAAAATGCTGAAAACGAAACAAATGAACTTATAGAAAATTAAAATAATAATAATCAAAGAATTTGAAAAAAAACAAAAAATCTGTACTTTTTTGAAAATTTTAAATTTTATAAATCA
>JALTFF010000039.1 GCA_027007465.1 bacterium
TTGAGTTAATAGCTGATGATGAATACCTTGAGATAACCCCTAAAAACATTCGTATTAGGAAGAAATATTTACGAGAAGTTGATAGAAATAAAGCTAAGAGAAACAAGAATTAGTTTTTAAATATATAGCGCATAACACATATAGAACATAACATATAATATAAAATAGTTTTACATAGAAAGGAGCTTAATTAATATATTTATTGCATTTAAAAAATGTTTAATTGTCTAAATTTTATTGATAATTTATTAAAATTTAAAAAAATTATATGGCAAATAAAATTTTAGTGACTGGTGGAGCTGGTTTTATTGGTTCTAACTTAGTTGATGAATTAATTAAAAGAGGTAATGACGTTGTTATTATTGACAATCTTTCTACTGGTAAAAAAGAAAACATAAATCCCAAAGCCGATTTTCATTTAGTTGATATAAGAAATCTCAATGAAATTAAACCACTTTTTTCTGGAGTGGATTATGTTTTTCATTTAGCTGCTTTTGCCAGGGTTCAACCTTCAATTGAAAATCCTATTAAAGCAAATGATATTAATCTAAATGGCACTTTAAATGTTTTAAAAGCTGCTGCTGACGCAAATGTAAAAAAGGTTATTTATAGCGCTTCAT
This sequence comes from bacterium, assembly GCA_027007465.1. GTDB lineage: Bacteria > Patescibacteriota > Patescibacteriia > Patescibacteriales > JALTFF01 > JALTFF01. The sequence goes on from JALTFF010000039.1 coordinate 621, forward strand.
CTTCAGCTTATGGAGATCAAACAAAAATGCCTTTGCGTGAAGATATGCCAGTCCATCCATTAAGCCCCTATGGTTTACAAAAATATGTAGGTGAACTTTATTGCAGGCTTTTTAGTGATATTTATGGATTACCTACAGTAAGTTTAAGGTATTTTAATATTTATGGACCGCGTCAACCTTTAGAAGGCGCTTATTGCTTAGTAATAGGAATTTTCGCGCGCCAACGTTTAGCTAATAAGCCAATGACAATTACCAATGATGGAAAGCAAAGACGTGATTTTACTTCTGTTTTTGATGCAGTGCGAGCCAATATTATGGCTGCTGAAAGTGATAAAGTTGGCAAAGGTGAAGTAATTAATATTGGTAGAGGAAAGAATTATAGTGTCAATGAATTAGCTACAATGATTGGCGGTCCAGTAAAATTTATTGGTAAACGTATTGAACCGCGAGAAACTTTGGCAGACAATAGTTTGGCAAAAAAATTATTAGGCTGGGAACCAAAAGTTGATTTGCCAGATTGGATAAAGCAATATAAGAAAGAGATTGGGCTTTTATAATTATGCGCAATTTAAATAATAAAACAATTTTAGTAACTGGCGGAGCTGGATTTATTGGATCACATTTATGCGAAAGACTTTTAGCTAATGGAAATGAAGTTTTATGTTTAGATAATTTTTTTACTGGTAGCAAAGAAAATGTGCGCCATCTTTTAAATAATCCGCATTTTGAATTATTACGTCATGATATTACTATACCGCTGTTTGTGGAAGTGGACCAGATTTATAATTTGGCTTGCCCTGCTTCTCCGCTGAGTTATCAATATAATGCAGTAAAAACTATTAAATGTTCAACAATTGGTATGATAAATATTCTTGGTTTAGCAAAAAGGACTAAAGCCAGGATTCTTCAAGCTTCTACTTCAGAAATTTATGGTGACCCAAAAGAACATCCGCAAAAAGAAGATTATTGGGGAAATGTTAATCCAATTGGTATTCGTAGTTGTTATGATGAAGGCAAGCGAGTAGCAGAGACTTTGTGTATGGATTATCATCGTATGAATGGAGTTGATATTAAAATAATAAGAATTTTCAATACTTATGGTCCTCATATGGATTCTTATGATGGAAGAGTAGTTTCTAATTTTATAGTGCAGGCTTTGAAAAACGAAGATTTAACTATTTATGGTGATGGAAGCCAGACAAGATCATTTCAATATATTGATGACTTAATCAACGGTATGATTAAAATGATGGAAGTAGATAATTTTATTGGTCCAGTTAATTTAGGTAATCCAGAGGAAGTTTCTATTAAAGAATTAGCAGAAGAAATTTTATCTTTAATTCCAGAGAGTAAAAGTAAAATTGTTTATCGCAAGTTGCCCTCTGATGATCCTAAACAAAGAAAGCCAGACATTAGCTTGGCTCGAGAAAAACTAAATTGGGAACCTAAAATTAAATTAAAAGATGGTCTTAAAAAAACAATTGAATATTTTCGGCAAATAATTTAGATTAGGGAGCTATATTTGAACCAGAGTTGCTTTATCAGAGTTAAATTCTAGTAAAATTAAATACGTAAGGCGATAATATATTCGTGTAATACATTAATGGCGAGCTCTATTAGAAATATTTTTGCCTATTGTCATTAGAATTTCTAATAGGGCAAGCAACAAAGAAGATTACCCAAATTTACCTGTATAAAAGTAAGTTAAAAATGGATAATATCTATGTTGCTTCTCTTTCTTTAATATAGTAATTATATTACATTATGTTGTTACGTTTTGTTTTTGGCTTCTAAAGTGGCTCTAGTTAGTATTCTGTTCCCTAAAATATATAAATGAAAAAAATTTTAATTTTTTCAACAGCTTATTTTCCATTAGTAGGTGGAGCAGAAGTGGCAGTTAATGAAATAACTAATAGAATCAATAATTGCCATTGGGATTTAATTACGATTAGAATAAATAATAGATTACCAAGAAAAGAACGTATTGGCAATGTTAATGTTTATCGGGTTGGTATTGGACTTAGTATTTTTGATAAATTTTTATTGCCATTTTTTGGATTTTTCAAAGCATTAAACTTGAATAAAAAAAATAATTATGATATTGCTTGGTCTATTATGGCTAGCCAAGCAAGTATTGGGGCTAGTTTTTTTAAAATTTTTAAACCAAAAATCAAATTGCTTTTAACATTGCAAGAAGGCGACAAAGAAGAACATTTAAAAAGATATGTTTTTGGCAATAATTTATTGTATAAAATTTTTATCCAGCCATGGCATTTATTAGTTTTTAAAAAAGCTGATTATGCAACAGCCATAAGCAATGACTTAAAGCAAAGAGCTTTGCTTAATGGAATAAAATGTGAAGTTAAAATTATACCAAATGGAGTTGACATTGCTCATTTTAGTCAAGAATATAATTTTGAAGAATTAGACAAGCTTAAGAGAAGATTAGATAAAGGCGCAAATAATAAATTTTTAATTACAACTTCAAGATTGGTGAAAAAAAATGCTCTTGATGATGTTATAAAGTCTTTACAATATTTAGCAGAAAATATAAAATTCTTAATTTTAGGAGATGGACCTGATAGAAATAAATTAGAAAAATTAGCTGAAAAATTAAAAGTAAAAAACAGAGTAAAATTTTTGGGATTAATTGATCATAAAATAATGCCAAAGTATTTAAAGATTTCTGACATATTTATACGGCCATCGCTTTCAGAAGGACTGGGTAATTCTTTTTTAGAGGCAATGGCAGCTGAAATTCCAGTTATTGCTACTCAAGAGGGTGGAATAACTGATTTTTTATTTGATTCTGAGAAAAATCCAGACAAAAAAACAACTGGTTGGGCTGTTAGCAAAAAAAACCCCAAAGAAATTGCAGAAATTGTAAAAAAAATTTTAAATAATCCAGAACAGACAAAAAAAGTTGTTGCCAATGCTAAAAAAATGGTTTTTGAAAAATATAATTGGGATATTATTGCTAAAGCTATGCAAGAATATTTTTAGTTTTAGATTTGTAATAGTTTAAGTTTTAACGTATTAAAGAATTTTGACATTAATAAAGAGTAAAGCAAGCAAATTTCAGCTATGAATACTCTCAGAAAGGAGCTAAGCTCCTAAAATTTCAAGGAGTTGAGCTATTTTTCCGCGTAAAATAGCTTTTACATTATATGTTCCATTATTATATGTTATATCTTGAAAATTTTATTTTTTGTTTTAAAGCCCCTTAATAATCTTACTTTTGAAACAGGGATTTTAAAATATAAAGATAAAGCTTTTTTAACAGCTATATTTGCCAATCCATTAATTGGCTTTTCTTTTACTTTAATATCAAAACTATCTTCTGATTTTTTAATTATTTCTTCTTTTTTATTATTTGGAAAGACTTTTACTTTGATTAACATTTTTAAATAGTTCTAATTATTATTTAATTTTTTATGTAATTTATCTGTTAATTCTTCTATTTTTATTCTTTCTTGTTGCATTGTATCACGATCGCGGACAGTGACAGTATTATCTTGTAATGTGTCAAAATCAACAGTAATGCAATAAGGCGTACCAATCTCATCTTGGCGGCGATAACGTTTGCCAATATTATCATTATCATCAAATTCACACATAAATTCAGGCTTTAGGCTATTGAAAATTTTTCGCGCTTTATCAATTAGCTCTGGTCTGTTTCTTAACAATGGAAAAACTGCCACCTTAATTGGCGCTAAATTTTTAGGAAGCTTTAATACAATTCTTGTTTTTCCTTTTTCTAATTTTTCCTCTGTATAAAATTCAGTTAGAACAGCTAATAATGTTCTATCTAACCCAGCCGAAGTTTCTATTATATATGGAATATATTCTTTTTTAGTTTTATTGTCACGATAAGACAAGTCTTTTTGAGAAAATTTACTATGTTGTGTTAAATCATAATTACCACGGTTATGAATACCTTCTATTTCTTTAAACCCAAATGGAAAATTATATTCAATATCCCAAGCTTCTTTAGCATAAAATACCAAATTTTTATGCTGATGCCATTTTAAATTTTTTTCTTTAAATTTTAAATTATCTAAATAAAATTTCCAACGTTTTTTCTTCCATCTTTCATAATTTTCCTTAGCTTTTTCTGGATGAACAAAAAATTGCATTTCCATTTGCGTAAATTCTCTTTGGCGAAAAATAAATTGGCGGGCTGTGATTTCATTACGGAACGCTTTACCAATTTGAGCAATGCCAAATGGAATTTTTTGTCGAGTAGAGTCTAAAACATTTTTAAAATTAACATAAATACCTTGACAAGTTTCTCCTCTTAAATAAACCGGACTTTTATCCCAATCACTTGTAAAATTTCCTAAATTTGATTTAACTAATAAATTAAATTTTTTAGCCTTAGAAAAATTATTTTCTCCACATTTTGGGCATTTTAGCTTGTCTTTGTTTTCATCTAATAATTTATTAATTTCAATCTCACTCATTTTTTCATCTGCCCAAATGCCAATTTCTTCTAAAAAGTGATCTGCTCTTATTCTAGTATGACATTTTTTGCACTCTACTAATGGATCTGAAAAACCAGCAACATGACCACTGGCTTGCCATACTTTTGGGTGCATAAAAATAGCGCTATCTAATCCAATAATATTTTCATTTTCTTGCACCATTGTTTTCCACCAAGCTGATTTTATATTATTAGCTAACTCTACGCCATATGGTCCATAATCATAAACAGCTGAAAATCCTCCATAAATTTCAGAACAAGGAAAGATAAAACCTCTTCTTTTACTAAATGAAATTATTTTTTTCAATAAGTTTTGCTCCATATTTTGTTATTAAAAGCATACATTAACTAATCTAAAATGATTTTTGTATTATAATTTTCAAGATTAAATAATTCTCCTTTTATTTTTTTATTAAAAAATATTTTATCTATCTTAAATATTTTTTGTATTTCATCTATAAAATTTTCTAAGTGGTTTGTTTTAGTAAGAATAGCCAATTGTTTAATAGGCTGTTTGTGAGAATTGAATTTTTTTAATCTATAACTGCGGATTTGATGCATTATTTTTATCAGTAATTCTCCTTCTTTGATTATTTCTTTATTAAGATATTGTCTTTCAACTTTAGGCCAACTTGTTAGATGAATAGAATGATTTTCTTTTTCATTATTTAAAATATGATAAATTTCTTCTGTAACATAGGGTATAATAGGAGCAAATAATTTTAACAAGATGTTTAGAGATTTTATTAATGTAAATTGCGCTGATAATTTAGCTTGTTTATTATCACTATTTAATCTAACTTTGCAAAGTTCTAAATAATTATCACAATATTTTAACCAGAAAAATTTTTCCAAACTAATTCTAGCTTTATTGTAATCATAATGTTCAAAATCATTAGTTATTTTTTTAACCGTTTCTTGTAGTTCTGCCATAATCCATTTATCAGTGTATTCTGTAATTTTTACAGCCTTGCTTTGTTTATAATTTTTAATATTTATTAAAACAAATCTTGTAACATTCCAAAGTTTATTAGTTAATTTTACACCAGCTTTTACATCTTCTTCAGAAAATCTTAGACTTTGCCCTAAACTTGAATTAGTTGCCCACCATCTTAATCCGTCAGCAGAATATTTATCAACTATTTTGTCTGCAGCGATAAAATTGCCTTTACTCTTGCTCATTTTTTTCCCATTTTTATCCAAGCCCCAACCAGAAATCATCACTGCGTCCCAAGGTAAACTTTGAGTATGAAAATGTGATTTTACTATTGTATAAAATAGCCAAGTGCGAATAATTTCAAAAGCTTGAACCCTAAGGCTCATAGGATATATTTTCTTAAATAAAGATTTTTTCTCTTTCCATTTGGCATTTATTAAAGGTGTTAAAGAAGAAGTCATCCAAGTATCCATTACTTGAGTTTCTGGAATAAATTCTTTATTGCCACAGACAGGGCATTGACTTATTTTAGGAGATTTTTCTCGAGGATCTACAGGTAATTCTTTTTCATCAGCTAAAATAACTTTTCCACATTTAGAACAACGCCAAACAGGAAATGGAGTTCCAAAATATCTATCTCGAGAAATACACCAATCCCAGCTTAATCCATTAACCCATTCTTCATAACGAACTTTCATAAATTTTGGAAACCATTTAAGCTTTCTGCCTCTTTTTAAAAATTCTTTTTTATAATCAAGAATTTTAATAAACCATTGAGGCGAAGAAAGAAACTCTATTGGCACACCACATCTTTCATGAACATTAACTGCTTGCCTTACTTCTTCAACTTTTTCAATTAGGCCTAAATTATGCAAATCTTTAACAATAGCTTTTCTAGCCTGATTAATCTTTAAACCTTTATATTTACCAGCTAAGTTATTAAAAATTCCATTTTTATCAATAATAACTTTTGTGTCTAATTTATCTTTTCTCCATTTTTTCACATCTTCAGCATCCCCCCAAGTGCATACCATCATTAAACCAGTGCCCTTTTCTTTTTCAACATCTGGACTTGTTTTTATTTCAACTTCTTGATTAAATATTGGCGTTTTTACTCTGTTGCCAATAAATTTTTTATATCTTTTGTCATCTGGATTAACATATAAGGCAACGCAGGCTGGAATAAGCTCTGGTCTTGTTGTAGCCACAATTAGAGATTGATTATCTATTTTTGAAAATTTAATATAATACATTTTTCCTATTCTTTCCTTATCTTCAAGATCTGCTTGCGATAAAGCTGTTTGACAATCAACACACCAAAAATTTGGAGCTTCTATTTGATAAATCAGTCCTTTGTTATATAAATCAATAAAAGATTTTTGGGCAATTTTTTGAGCTAATTTTCCAATAGTGCTATACAATAATGACCAGTCAACACTGATGCCTAATGATTTTAACATTTTTTCATATATTTTTTTTACCTCATCTGTTTCTTTAAGGCAAAGTTTTATAAAATCCTCTCTTTTTATTTTTGTTTTATCAACTTTATATTTCTTTTCTACATGACGTTCTGTTGGTAAGCCATTATCGTCAAATCCCATTGGATAAAAAATATTATAACCCTGCATTCTTTTATATCTAACTATTATCTCAGCTTGAATATATGACATAGCATGTCCAGCGTGTAGATAAGTAGCGCTAACATAGGGTGGAGGAGTATCTATTGAATAAACAGGCTTATTAGAATTTTCAGAATATTTATATATCTGATATTTTTCCCATATTTTTCTCCACTTTTCTTCAACTAATTTTGGTTTGTATAATTTTTCTAATTGCATAGTTTAAGTATATAGTGTAGAAACCTAGTTTGTCAATAAATAAATCATTAGGCTTATTTTTATAAAAAGAAGATAAGCTCTTTTAGTCAAAAAAGGACTCCACTATGCATTTTGTTTATAAGGAATTTGTTTGCCCTGCTTAATTTACATGCGTTATAACCATGCTTGCGCGCGTGATGCCTTTGCGTGTTCATACCTGCTATGTTGCGGCACAGGTACTGCGCGTGACAGGCGCGCAGACAGATAGGAATGACAAGTTTGGCGAGAAGAAGCTAATCTTTCTTTTATTTTACATAACACATAGCTTATGTATAGAAAGTTAAAATTTGTTTTGTTAAATAGATTTTATATTTAACAGTGCAAACTTAAATCCGACAAACTCGGCGCAAAGCAATTTAACAAAGATTGTTTTATGCAGCTTAATTACTTGGTTTAAATTTATCATTATGTTATTATTTGTTTTATAGAGTATGTCTAGTATAAAATTTCCTAAAAATACAAATAAATTATTTTGGACAAAGCATGTTATTGAAAAAATGCAATACTATAATCTTTCAGAAAGTCGTTTACGTCGTTTATTGAATAATCCAAGTAGAATTGAGCAAGGAATTGCTCCTAATACAATTGCTGTTATGCAGCCAACTGGTTCAAAAAAACATCCAACAGAAATTTGGCTAATGTATTGCATTGACCAAAAAACTAAAAAGAAAAAAATTATTACAGCCTGGCGTTACCCAGGAATTAGTCCTAATAACAAACCACCTAAAGTGCCAGAAGATATTATAAAAGAGTTAAATCTTTCTTTATCTGCTTCTTAAAATCAGTTTTATTTTTGAATTTTTTAATCTCTCTAATTTTCTTTATAACTTCTACAATAATTTCAGCGCCATAAATATCTTGATTAAATCCTTTAATAAGCAATTCTGTTGATTTTATATTATTAAAAGTTTTTTTAAACCCATAATGAAGCAAGCCTAAATATTCTTTATTGTTTAGAATAACTTTGACCTTATAAACTCCAAAGTTAAGTGGTAGGTTTAATTTATCTAAATTAGCTGTTGGCAAACCTATTTTTCTACCTCTACCTTCTCCTTTAACTACATTTGCCTTGAACTTAAAATTCATATATATAGAAATTTAGAATAATATACTATTCTTAGACAATTACTTCTAATAATCACTATACACTTAGAAAGATTAAGCCAGTTATTGATAAGATCATCACCAATGTTGCAGTCCAGCCTAAGATATTCAACCAACGCGTATTAGTATGCTTGCCCATTATCTTTTTATCATTGCTAACAATCATCAAGCACAATAAAATAAATGGAGTTATCAATCCATTGATAATCGCTGTCCAATAAAGAAGAACCATTGATGAGATTTGTAAAAAATTAGCTGTTAAAGCAATTAAAATAGATAAAACAATAATTCCATAAAAAAATTTTGCCTGATTGAGTTTAAGATAAAGCCCTTCTTTTTGCTCAAATGCTTCGGATAGGGCATAGGCTGACGCTCCTGCTAAAACCGGAATCGCCAAAAGTCCAGTTCCAATAATTCCCAAACTGAATAAAAGCATTGCCTTTTGTCCAACAAACGGAACTAAGGTCATCGCCGCTTGCTGAGCAGTCTTAATATTATAAATGCCATTTTCAAACAATATTCTTCCAGCCGCAACAATGATAAGGATTGTAATTGACTCAGAGATAAACATTCCCAATCGCGTGTCCCAATTTATTTTTTTAATTTCTCGACCATTTATTCGGCGTGGCCTTTCCCCAAAACTACTAATTTTCCCTCCATCAATTTCATCCTCTATTTCTTCGCTTGATTGCCAGAAAAAAAGATAGGGTGAAATCGTCGTCCCTAAAAAAGCAACAATTGCCAAAAGATACATTTTTGAGTTTGAGAAAACTGGAATAAATAGTGATTTAATAATTTCTCCCCATTCTGGACGGGCTAAAATAGCTGAGATTGGATAAGCCAATAAAAACAGGCAAAGATATCGTAAAAATTTAGCATAATTTCGATATGAAAGAAATATTTCTAAACCAATAATAATCAACGCAAAAAAAAGCATAAAAAGATCTCGCGGCGCGTTGACCAATAATCCAGCTACTCCACTCATCGCTAGCAAATCAGCTCCGATATTGATTATATTGATTGCGACAAAGATAAAAATCAACGGATAATAAATTTTGCCTGAAAATCTTTTTTTAATCACCGTTGACAATCCCTGTCCGGTAACCCAGCCAATCCGCGCGCAAATTTCCTGAACAGCAACCATTAAGGGATAACAATAAAAAGCCAGCCATAATAAGCCATAACGAAACTGAGCGCCAATATTAGAATAAGTGACAATTCCTGACGGATCATCATCCGCCGCGCCAGTCACCAAGCCCGGGCCAAACTTTTTGCTCATCTTGCTAACCCAAGCATTCAACCGAT